>JAUZOH010000462.1 GCA_030706565.1 Bacteroidota bacterium
CCTCTTGCTAAAGCTGGCGGCAATTCATGGCTGTCGATAAAACACAAAAAAAATGAAAACAGCAAACATGGAGTTACATATGACATCTTAAAATCAATTATTTCTTATTGAAATAATGAGCCTTATTTTTTATGCAGAAGCACAACATTCTCCACATGGAAAGTATGGGGAAACATATCCACGGGTTGCACTTTCATCACTTTGTATTTTTCCCCCAGAAGGTTCAAATCCCTTGCCTGTGTTGCCGGGTTGCAGCTGACATATACAATTCTTTGGGGTCCGGCGGCAAGAATGGTTGCTACCACATCGGCATGCATGCCCGCCCGCGGTGGGTCGATGATCATTACGTCGGGATGGCCGTGTGCGGCAATAAAATCAAGGCTCATTACATTTTTCAGATCTCCTGCAAAGAAAGAAGTGTTCTCTATGCCGTTTATCCTTGAATTGATTTTCGCATCTTCAATGGCTTCGGGTACATACTCAATTCCGATAACTTTTTTGGCCTGACGGGCAACGAAATTGGCTATTGTCCCCGTCCCTGTATACAGGTCATAAACGGTTTCCGAAGGTTGAATGTTGGCAAAATCCCTTGCCGTCTGGTAAAGTTTGAAAGCCTGTTCAGAGTTGGTCTGGAAGAAGGATTTGGGGCCGATTTTAAATTTCAGCCCTTCAATTTCTTCGTAGATGCAATCCCCATCTTTAAAAGGAATAATTTCCTGGTCTTCAAGGCTGTCATTGGCTTTTTCGTTGATGACATACAGCAGGGAGGTGATTTGCGGGAACTTTTCAACCAGTCCGTTAAGTAATAATTCCCTTTGCGTTTTATCTTCATGGGCAAAGGAAACGATAACCATTAATTGTCCGGTGGTAGCCGTCCGGATAATCAGGTTGCGGAGAAATCCCTCATGGCTTCGCAGGTCGAAGAATGGCAAATTATGCTGTAGGGCATAGTTCTTGACCCAGAGTCTGATTTCGTTTGAAGGATCTTTTTGCAGGGCGCAGAATTTGATATCGAGCACCTTGTCAAATTTGCCGGGGATATGAAAGCCCAGAGCTTCAGGATCGTCAAAACTTTTTCCGGAATCAACTTCTTCCTGGGTAAGCCAGCGGTTATTTGAAAAGGTAAATTCCAGCTTGTTGCGGTAAAAGGTGGTTTTCTCAGAAGGAATGATCGTGCTGATTTCGGGCAGTTCGATTTTTCCAATGCGCTGCAGGTTATCGCTCACCTGTTTCTGTTTATATTTCAGTTGTTCTGCATAAGGCAGCATCTGCCACGAACAACCGCCGCAAATGCCAAAATGAGGGCAGACCGGTTCAACCCTTAGCGAAGAAAATTTGTGAAATTTCACAGGGAAAGCTTCCATGTAGCTTTTGCGTTTTCTTTTTACCTGCAAATCAACCACATCGCCCGGTATCACTCCATTTACAAACACCACAATATTGTTAATCCTGGCAATTGCTTTGCCTTCGGCACCCACATCTGTAATTTCTACCTGCTCTAAAAGCGGTAATGTCTTTTTTCTACTCAAAGGAAAATGATTTAATGTTCCTGCAAAGATAGCACTTAGAATTTGAAAGCCTAAACGTAAAAACTTGGATCGCGTTTCGTGAAAAATTTGTAAATTTGCACATTCTCTTAAGGGGGTGCCTCATTATAACGGGCTGAGATCATACCCTTAGGACCTGATCCGGTTAATACCGGCGTAGGCAAAAAGAGGCAATGGAAATCATTGCTGAAGTGTTTAATCCTAATACAAAAAATTTAAAATGAAAAAAGTGCTGCTTTTTTTAAGTGCTTGTTTATGCACTTATCTTTCCTCATTCTCCCAATCGACCCTCTCGGGAACAGTTAAAGGCAATGATGGAACTTTACTTACCGGTGCAACGGTAGCTATTGAAAAATCTTATTTGGGAACCGTAACCGACTTGAACGGCCATTTTAGTTTTCAAAGATTAAAAAACAAAACTTATCAGTTGAAAATTTCTTATCTGGGTTTTAAGACTCAGGTCGAATCCGTGGAATTAAACGGGGACAAACACCTTGATATCGTCTTAAGAGCTCAGGATGTGATAACGGATGAGGTGGTTGTTTCGGCCACGCGTGCTTCTGCAAAGGATCCTTTTAGTTTTTCTGAGGTGGACAAAGAGGCAATCCGGCAACAAAATACCGGCAAGGATATGCCTTATGTCCTGAATCTCACCCCGTCCCTGGTAACAACCAGTGATGCCGGAACAGGCGTTGGTTCTACTACTTTCCGTGTACGGGGCAGCGATCTGAGCCGCATCAATGTGACCATTAATGGGGTACCCCTGAATGAGTCTGAATCCCAGGAAGTATGGTGGGTTGACCTGCCTGATTTTGCATCCTCTGTCGACAATATCCAGATTCAAAGGGGAGTGGGGACTTCCACAAATGGTGCAGGTGCATTCGGAGCAACCCTGAATTTCAAAACTTCTTCCCTGAATAAAGATGCTTATGCAGAATTGAATTCTACGGCCGGTTCTTTTAATACATTCAAAAATACGATTAATGTGGGTACTGGTTTGATGCATGACAGGTTTACTTTAGATGCCCGTTTATCGCAAATTACTTCGGATGGCTATATGAAAAATTCCGGTACTGATCTTAAATCTTTTGCCCTGATTGGCGGTTATTATGGCAAGAAGACCATTGTCAAAGCCAGTATTTTCAGTGGACAGGAGAAGACACACCTGGCCTGGGACGGAGTTCCGGGAGATAAACTTGCTTCTGACAGAAGGTACAATGGGCTAGGGCTCTACGAAGATCAAAACGGACAAGAACA
>JAUZOH010000463.1 GCA_030706565.1 Bacteroidota bacterium
AAGGGACATTGCTATTTTAATGATATTTTTGACTCAGGCAACGTGTTCGCATGCTTACTGAATAAGCCAAAGTCACCGGGAAAGTAACTTGATCCAAATTATAAGGTTTTGGACAAACTATTGAACTAATATGGGATTGAAAACCACTTTATTTGAAATGATCGAATTTTAGGGAAGCTACACGAGTTAACTCCTTTATCTTTAAAGGATTACAAATCAAATTTTTTAACAAAAATTTTCAGAATCAAGTAAAAGGAAGGATAAAAAACGCACAAAAAAAGCCCGCAAGCATTAACTCACAGGCTTTTTGAAGTTGTAGCGAGATTGGGAATTGAACCCAAGACCTCATGATTATGAATCATGCGCTCTAACCATCTGAGCTACCTCGCCATTTTGCCGCAGATAAAGAAAACGAACAACGCCTTGTCCCAATATCTCGCGTTTGAGGCTGCAAATATACTATTAATTTTTAATTTTCAATTTCACTCCTGTTTTTTTTCAAAAACCCATACGATTTTTTTTTACAAAATAGTTTTTCTATATTGCACAAAGCACATTAAAATTAACAGACTGATAGTCACGAAACAAACATGTTCGTCGAACACATTGAAGACAAAAAATCAACATGCTCGTTCCCTTTGACTGTAATTTTTAAATTTTTTACTGATGAAAAAGAAAATCGAACTGGAATATTCCCTTAATTCTTCACCCAAAATATTATTTAACCACTTAAGTACCCCGGGAGGATTATCCGAATGGTTCGCTGAAGATGTGAACCAGGACGGCAAAATTTTCACATTCGTGTGGGAAGGAACAAAACACAAGGCAGAGATGATCCTCTTCAAGGACTTGCATTACATCCGTTTTCATTGGTTGGACGATACGGATAAAAAAACTTATTTTGAATTTAAAATTAATACCGACGAAATCACCAATGATATCTCCATAGTTATTACCGACTTCGCAGAGGATGATGAAAAAAATGACCTCATCGAACTTTGGAACGAACAAGTTTCACAACTTAAACAAGTATTAGGTTTATAATTATTATTCTAATTTTGCAATCTGTTTTGTAATCCAATTTTTAAAATCATCATTGTGAAACGACTGAATATTTTTTTGATTAGAACATACATTGGTCCATTTTTATTGACTTTTTTCCTGGTCATCTTTATCCTTTTGATGCAATTCCTGTGGAAATATATTGACGATTTAGTAGGAAAAGGATTGAGTATCCAGGTGATCAGCCAACTACTCATGTATGTTTCAACCAGCCTGGTTCCGATGGCTTTACCCTTGGCTATTCTCCTTTCTTCGATTATGACTTTCGGCAACATGGGAGAAAATTCAGAACTTACAGCCATCAAGGCAGCCGGCATTTCCTTGCAAAGATTCATGCGCCCGCTGATTATCCTGACATTTATCCTGGGCATTGCAGCTTTTCTGTTTTCAAACTATGTGATGCCTTATACTAATCTGAAGATGCGCTCGCTCATATATGATGTGCAAAAGCAGCGTCCCGAGCTGCAGATCAAACCCGGCGTGTTCTATAACGGAATTGAAGGCTATAGCATACGGGTAAGCAATAAGGATTATAAAACGAGCATGTTGCGTCAGCTTAAAATATATGACCATACAAAAGGATTGGGCAATACAACTGTTACAACTGCCGATTCGGGCTTTATGAAAGTCACCTCAGACAAACGTTATCTGGTGGTCACTTTATTCAAAGGTTATAATTATGATGAATCTGTAGAAGGGAATTACGGGAGGTTCAAAAGCTACAACCACCCCTTCCGCAGGGATAAGTTTTCCAAGGAAGTGATTATGCTGGAATTGCCAGGCTTCGGGCTTGTAAGGACAGATGAAAGCCTTTTTAAAAGTGGTTATCAGATGATGAACCTGAAACAACTTGATCACACTACGGATTCCATTTCAAAAATCATAAATCAAAGCATGGCTTTTTCAGCAGGAAATACCATCCAATCCAATATTTTCCAAACCAGCAATTATTACCGTCCCCCGCAGGCAAGTGTTACCTCCCCGGCCCAGGCTCCCGTGAAAAAAGCGGTTAAACATCCTGATTTTTATAAGCTTTATGCCGGTTTGTCGGCCCAGGACAAACAACGTGTGGCTGCCCAGGCATTGTCGTCTGCCCGCAATGCAAAATATAATATTGATGAATCCAAGCTAATGACTGAAGACATCATAAAGCGTCTGCGTAGATATGAAATCGAATGGCACAGGAAATTCACCCTTTCACTGGCCTGTTTCATCTTTTTCTTTATTGGTGCACCACTGGGCGCGATCATTCGAAAAGGAGGAATAGGAATGCCTTTGGTCATATCGGTTTTGTTCTTTGTAATTTATTATGTCATTTCAATGAGCGGTGAAAAATTTGCCAGGGAGGATGTCGTTACCGTATTCAACGGGATGTGGATATCGTCCATGATCCTTCTGCCCATTGGAGCTTTTTTGACTTACAAAGCCACTACAGATTCCGTGCTGCTTAATACAGAAACTTATACAGAATTTTTCAAAAAATATCTTTATCCTAAAAAAGTAAATAAATTTTTTAGAACGTATCTGTTTGGAAAATAAATTATAGCAGGCAGTTAGATTATAAACCGGCCGGATGAAAATATTACTGGTTAGTACAAAATTTCCATACCCGCCTAAGGATGGTGGGGCAATTGCCACTCTGACCCTTGTAAAAGGTTATGCCCTGGCAGGTCATACGGTAACTGTTTTGTGCATGAATACGCCTAAACATTTCTATGACCCGGCA
>JAUZOH010000464.1 GCA_030706565.1 Bacteroidota bacterium
ACCTCTTCGATAGAACTAAATTTCAAAATGACAAAGAACATTTTAGGCTTAATGAGCCAATTTTGTTTGATTTTTAATAACGTCCCGATTTTAATGGGACACTAGTGATATTTTTTTATTAGTCAATATTTTCCTGAAAAATCATAAAACCAAATAAATGAAAAAATTGTTTTAGTTATCCATATACTTGGATAATTTATTGCAGAATTTTCCGTTTTAATTTTTGAATTTGTTCCGGACAATTGATAATCAGCAGCTGATGTAAATTTGATAAGTTTTAGGAAAATTTAACCTTTATTTTTTGTTGTTCAATTAGTTGGTCAGTAAATTTGCTTATGTTTGAAAAGGCAAATCAGGAAGTTTAAAATCTACTCCTCACTCAGAAAACAAATAATCCATTTTTTTAACCACTAAAAATTACAGCCATGAAAAGAAGTATTTTTATTTTTATTTCTTTAGTTGTGTGTTCATCATTGCTTTGGCGATGTTCATCAGAAAAATCCACGGATTATCCTAAGGATTTGAAATCTTCCCTGAATTATACTGCTCAAAAAGTAAATTCTGCTTTAGGCCAAATAGCCCAGACTCAGGGTTATAAACTTCTTACCATACAGGAAAGTAATGCCCTGAAGTCAACCACAATAAATAATCTTTTTTGTTATGGCTATGATAGTATTGATTTGGCCGATATCAGTGGCATTTACGAATTTCATCCAGTAAATTACTGGCATTGGTGTTTTAACTGCTACGACAAACTTTTCCAAAAAACCGGGGAAAGTAATTTACTTATTGCAAAGATGCCAAAAGAAAAAATATTCTATCCCTCCCGTTTATATAGTATGCGTCCAATGGATTCAACCTTGAAAAATAATTTTATCATAACGGCCACCGACTATCATTATTATTTTTCAAGAAAAGGATTTTACGATTATAAACTGTCTGCAGATTTGATTATTGATACTGCAAAAATCGGTAATCTGGATGTATTATCTTCCAATTCCAAATCAACAGGGAGTATTTATTCAGCAGAATACGCCTTTCCAAACGGATATGCTATAAATATTGATACCAATAGTGGGGATACTGCTGTTACCAGCTATGCTCTCTCTGACTCCAAGGGAATACTCCTGCAGGAAACCATGAAACGGATTAAATCCAACTGGAAATACAGGGAGAAAGAATACTCTCTGATTATAGGAAATGTTGAAATAGTAAAGAATTCATTAAAAGACAGCATTGCCATATATGTTGACGGAGTGCTTCAATCAAAAGCAAAAGTAGAATTTATTGATACTGGAAGCGATAGCACGTCAGTATGTAAAAAACGTGATGTACAAATCACTTTCGATGATGGCAGTGTGGCCAAATTATCTGAAATGCTAGGCCCATCACTGGTCATTTTAGGCAATCTGGTCGATTCGATGCAAAGCCTTTATTTCTCATCCAAAGTAGTAGATTATATTGCCTGGAGTATTACACATAATAAAGGATACGTGAAGGAAGGGGTTAGGTGGTAAGTCACTTTCCCTTTCATATTGGGAAACCAAACAAAGGTCCGCAAAATCATTAGTTTGCGGACCTTTTATTTTAATTGTCAAATCAAACAATTGATTTTTCAAGAAATTTTAATAGTTTTGATAGCGCTATCAACAAAGTACATAAGGCAATGGTCAAACGGTTTTACAAATGGCTTTATCAGGCTTATCCCCAAAATTATATTTTAAGAAAACCCTACGTAGGCACCTTGATTTTTTTGGCATTTTGTTTTGGGTTTGCTGTCTTGTACAAACCGCTGAAGATGCACGAATCCCGTTTTTTTAACTATGACCTCACAATGGCCGCTTATTGCCTGGCTTCATCGCTTCCCTTAATAATTTTGGTTAAAATAATAAATAAGATCCGGTATTTTTCAAAAGAGAAAGCATGGACCATCCTCAAGGAATTATTAGCCACCGGAATTGTCCTGCTGGGAATGGGTATATTTGTTTATTTTATCGGTTTTTTATTTGAATCGCCTGCCCAAAGGTGGAACCTGTTCACTTTTTTTGATTCCTGCAAACATGTTTTCCTGGTCGGCATAATCCCCTTCGCCTTTTTCACCCTGATCAATTACCCTTACCTCTTTTCAGTCCAAATTGTACAAGGTATCGGAACAGGCACTGATCCTTCAACCACCGTGCAGGCTGAAGAATTGATTCAGATTGGTTCTCAGCTAAAAAAAGAAGAATTGAGCTTTTACCCAAATCAATTCATTTACGCAGAATCAGACGGCAATTATGTTGTTTTTTACCTAAAAGGCGATCATCAAATCAGAAAAGAAATTATACGCAATTCCATCAGCAATATTGAACAACAGCTGTCTGCGATTCCATTTTTCATGAGAACTCACAGGGCTTTTATCATCAACATAAAAGAAGTACTTTCCAAAAAAGGGAATTCCCTGGGCTACCATTTAAAACTTTCCGGAATAGAGGCCGAAATCCCGGTTTCCAGGCAAAATACCCAAAACTTTAATCAGCTTTTAAAACAATATCGATAATCCATTCATCACAAAATACTACCATTCGTACCATTTCCCGTTCCTGATCTTTCAACTCATAACAAATACCTGCCATATATCCCAATAGTTTGTATATCAATTTGATAATCCATCACTTTGTAGTCGTAATCAAACAATTTTACGATGAAAAAATTATTCAAATTAAAAGGAGCTCAAATTGCAAGCTTGAAATTAACACTATTGGCACTTGTTCTCAGCAGTTTTTCCCAAATTTATG
>JAUZOH010000465.1 GCA_030706565.1 Bacteroidota bacterium
AATTTCTATTATTTAATCAGGTAAAAACTACGAACAACCGGAGTTGCCGTTTTCAATTTTGGTTCAGTTGAATTTCCGTATTGCCATGCCACAACTGTTACTTTTAGCGGATATTTTGCCCGGGGCGGAATTTGAGTAAACTTCAACACATTTCCATCCAACTCAACGGGGCCTTCCAACACGTAAAAATAAACCTGAACTCCGGCATCGGAAGTAGCATGCAACTGCAATTCTTTTATCCCCGCTTTTTGATCGGGAATAGAATTAAAAGTGATAGTCTGATCCCGGCCCTCCTTCAACATAGCAGGCAGTACCATTTCAGCCTGTTGTACGGCTGCTTTATACTCCGCATCGCCAGGATGTTTCAAGGCAAAAGTCAACGAAAATTTTGGGGCATTTAAGTCAATCTCCCGGTTTAATTGCAAAACGAAGGTAGTGTCCGAAATTTTTTTGAATGGCCCGCAAATTCGTTCGATGGTAATTAAACCCAATTTTTTTGAATGGCCAAGCTTAGACCCGGCAGGCAATTTTGTCCAATCGGACAAACGGCTGCTCACAGAGGGAACAGAGTCGTAAAAGGCCCCTTTCAGGTGAAATGTCACCCCGTCATTTTCCGGAAAAAACTTCAGGCTTACCTGCAAATGGGTGTTTTGCTGCGGAGCCATTTTCCCGTTTTGTACATATCCCAGAAGTTGAGGCTTTAACCCACGGAAAGCTTTACCATACTCTTCCACGGCCCGTGCAGTTTCCTGATCAAAATACCAAAACGCTTCATTTTTGTTTCCTTTGTATTGTCCAACCGGGGCCGCATTGGCTGCAGGAAGCTGGTCTTTTCTCCATTTATCGGCCAGCCAACCGGTTTTGCATGGATCTATAGGCTTCAAAACAAGAGATTTACCTTGCTGCTTACTTTTAGGAAAACGATATTGTATGGCTTTCTTGATAAAAAAAGCGATAAAAGCGGCTTTCCGGTCGGAACTGGCAAAATGGCCTTCGCCGGGCACTGCAATCATACTCAATGGCATTAAAGGATGTTCTTGCCGTTCTTTCAATCCTTCCCTCGACCAGGTATCAGCCGCCTCATATTCTCCCATTGTTTCCAGGCAGGGTATAAAGTTAATGTTCCGGTTACCCCAAATATCGGGTGCAAATACAGGATTCCGGAAATAAGGCCACTGCCCGCTTGTGGAAATTGCAGCTAAAGTTCTTTGAGGATACAGGGCTGCAAAATAATAAGGGAAACTTGCCGCAGCGGAGTGTCCAAGGGGCACTACCGGGACAAACGACAATTCCGTATAACCGGAAATTTTTGCCAGGCTGTCAATATAAGCATTAGTGATTTCCCCGGCACCTTTACTAAAATCAAAGAATTTCAGAACGTTTGGCGACGGCGACACCCATATCTCGGCAAAACCGAATTTGGCCATTTCCTTCCTGAAAATTGGATTTTCGAGAATAGAAATCTCTTCCATATTGTGCTGTGCCAATACAAACCCACGAACCTGCTTACAACCCGAAGGTATCCATAAAAAAGCACGGGCGTTATTATCAACTCCGTAAACCGGAACCGACCATTGCCATTCCTGTGCAAAACTCGGGCCAATGGCCATGATCAATAAAAGCCCCAGGAAGAAAAAATTCAAGTGATTTTTTCGTTTCATGAAAATCCAATCTTTTACACGTATTACTTGACAATGGACGCCTCACCGGTCTTGACATTCAGGCTAAATGGCTGAGGTTTTGGCAGCCATAATTTCCCGTTTCCTATTTCAAGCGGCATCCATAAATAACGGGAATCCCATTGTGCTTTTGGTTTCCAGATATCCCCCATAAAAATCACTGTAGTTTTCTTCGTGCCGGCTACTTTAATTAGCATAGTGGATTGTGAGCCATAGGTATTGGTTTCCGGAGGAGCTATATTCTTAAATTCAGTCCAGGGCCCTTCCAGCGTGGGCGCCGTTGCATATTTGTTAGGATTGGCACGCCAACCGGTCAATTCAGAACCAATCGCATAATAAAGACCATTGTAATGAACTATAGCACCACCCTCCATGTGGGCCTGCACTAATGTCATTTGTTTTTCTACATTCATGTAATCGTCGGAGAGTCTGGCAATGCGGAACCCAAAAGGCCGGTCTTCGAAAACCAGGTATGCACTGCCATCGTCGTCAATAAACTGACCTATATCACGGCTTTCGTGCCCCAACGGACGGAACCTCTTGATGTACTTAAAATCCCCATCCGGTTTGTCGCACACGGCAATACCCACTTCCGCCACTTTGTAGCGTTTATCATCCACATGGAAATACATGACATATTTCTTTGTTTTAGCATTATAAAAGACTTTCGGACGTTCCAGAATCCATCCTTCTCCGAGCGAATCAGGCGGCAGCATTTTAATTACATTACCTCTGAATTTCCAGTTGATAAGGTCTCTTGACGAATAACAACTGACATAGCGATATTTAGGATCCAGGTCTTTCGTCCGTTGCTCACCGTACCAGTAATAAGTGTTTTTAATCCTGATGATACCTCCGCCATGCGCCTGAATATGGTTTCCATTCTCGTCCGGCCATACTTCACAAGGCTGGATGATTTTTTGTTTTTGTGCAAACATACTGTTAAACAGTACAATCAGACACAAAGTACTTGTTAGTTTTAAGTTAAATGTCAGTTTCATAATTACGTAAATAAAATTAACCGTTGGCAGGGCTGATTATAATGGACTAGTCATCTTTGGCTATAACCTCAAAGAAAAAACAACCCCATTTTATA
>JAUZOH010000466.1 GCA_030706565.1 Bacteroidota bacterium
ACAATTGAAAAGCTGGAACACTCCAGGATAGAACAATACCGGAGGGAAGTAAAAATAGAGGCAATCAAGGCAGCCAAAGAAAAAGCAGAGGCCCTGGCAGCAGCCGTCAACCAATCCATTGGAAAAGCCTTATATATTAAGGAAGAAGACTTTATGAATCCTTATTTGACGTCCAATGCGCTCCAGGGAAGATTAGCCGGCATCAATGTAAAAGTCCGGGGAAATTCTTCTGATTTCTCCGATGAATCAGCCTCAGAAATTGAATTCGAGAAAATCAAAATAGAATATTCAATATTAGCCAGGTTTGAATTAAAATAAATCACAGAGGTATGTGAAAAGTGATTATTCAACCCTGGAAAAAGCAACATCAAAGCCTATGGATATGCCCATTGAAATCATCCCCTATCAGAAAGGACAAGAGGAAGCAATTTATCAGCTGATCAAAAAGGTATATGATGAGTTTGTTGCGGTAGATTATTCCGTTGAGGGGAATGATTTTTTTTACGACTGGATTAAACCAAAAAATATTGCCAGGCGGCAAAAAAAGCAGGTCAATTTGTGGGTTGCCCATAGTGATTCAAAGATAGTCGGGATGATAGAAATCAGGGATAACAAATATCTATCGCTGCTTTTTGTGGATAAAGAATATCAACGACGGGGCATTGCAACCAGCCTGTTCCGTGAAGCGCTAAAAGTATGTATCCGTCGGGACCCCAAGATGAAAAAAATTCATTTGCACTCCTCTCCTTTTGCAATACCTGTTTACAAAAAGATGGGATTTGTACCCACAGACTCTATCCTGGAAGAAAACGGGATAAGGTATTTACCCATGGAAATGGCCATAAAATAACAATGACCTCTAGCTCAGGCTTTCCCGGAGAGGATGAATTGTATGGTTCCTGTTAACATTAAAATTAATTTCCAAGATTATCCAATTATAAAACAAACAGTTTTAAATCATCTGGCTTGTTTGTTCATAAATATATAACAAGTCTTTGTCCAAATGTCTTAATTTTACTTACAAATTTTAAACAGATTTGAATGAAAGCTTGTATTTCAGGATATAGACATACAACTTTAATAATCATACCATTCATATATTTTATGTTTGAAATATTTGATTAAAAAACAGGATAGAATAAAAGAAAAATAGATGATGGAATTTCTAGAATTAGCAAAAGAAAGATGTTCAATTCGTTCATTTACAGACCAACAAATAGAACAAGAAAAGCTTGAATATATACTTGAAGCAGGACGGGTTGCACCCTCAGCCTGTAATAAGCAACCACAACGAATTATTGTAGTCCGAGATTCAGGCCATATAAAAAAGGTTCAAAAAGCGTATAAAACATTTGGTTCCCACTGTGTATTGATTATTTGCAGGGATGAACGGGATGCATTGGTCAGAGAATTTGATCATAAATGTTCAGGAGATTTGGATATAGGAATTGTGACAGATCACATGATGCTGGCCGCAAGAGAAAAAGGAATCGGCAGTGTTATGGTTGGATTATTTGATCCCCGAATTGTCAGAAAAGAATTCAATATTCCCAACTATATTCAGCCAACCGCATTGCTTATTATGGGTTATCCAAAAAATGGTTTTTTGGATCCAGAGCGGCACACAACTACACGTAAACCTCTTAACGAAACCATAATGATGGAGGAATACAAAGAGAAAATCTAACATGCCAGATTTAACTTCCAATTTCAGGACATTAAATTGCATTAAAGAAACTTAATACTCAATAAAAAAACTATTTAATGGAAATAAACGTGCTTTTTTACTTGCTGCAATATTGAGATGTTCGTATTTAAAAATTGATAACTTTTTTTAACGAAATACGAAGCGTTGAATCAAAAAAAAGTAAAGTCCAAAACAATTATATCAACACTTCCTGTCTTTTATTATATTTACTGCACCATTAAAAAACAAGAGGCGAAAAACTATGGACAGCGAAAAAAAATTCATCATTACCATCAGCAGGCAGTTGGGCAGCGGCGGTGCCTATGTCGGCAAACAACTGGCCCAAAAACTGGATATATATTATGCCGACCGGGAGATACTCTGCGAAGCAGCCAAAAAATTTTCTCTGGGAGAAGAAGACCTGATCCATCATGAGGAGAAATTACGATCCTTGTGGAAATCCTTCCTCCAATTCAATGCCTTAAGCACGGAAGTTGATTTACCGCCACGGTTTCTGGGTCCAACCTCCCGCGAATTATACCAGACCGAAGCCGAGATCATTGAACAAATCGCCAGGGAACGTTCGGCCGTAATCATTGGCCGTTGCGGCTTTCATGTTCTCCGGAATTACATAAACTGTATAAAAATATTTCTGCATGCCGATGTAGCCTTCCGAAACGGCAGAATCCAGGAATTGTATGAAGTTTCCGAAGATGCGGCTGCAAAAATGATCGTCAAAAACGACAAAGAAAGAGGCAATTACATCAATACCTTTACCGGCAAACAATGGACAGATGCCCGGCAATACGATCTTTCCATCGACACCGGAAAAATTGGCGTGGATCATACCGTGGATCTGATCCTGAATTATTTGGAAATAAACAGGTTGCAATAAGGCTTTTAATTAGCACGCAGAGGAATATTTTTTATTTTACTGTGCCCATAGTACCAATGCGGTTTTCTTTGTGAAAAATACAATAAACACTCAGGCACGGAATTCACCGAGAAAAAAATAGTTTGAGTTTGTTCGAGGGTTCGAAATGGTTAGAAATGGTTCAATTAATTATGATAAA
>JAUZOH010000467.1 GCA_030706565.1 Bacteroidota bacterium
CAATTTTTTTGCTCTTGGCGCTTCCTATAGAAGTTTGTCCTCGGTAAATTTATTTGGGGAAATAAAAATCAGTTCAAGGTTTTCCCTGGGTTATGCCTATGAATATACTACAACCGATTTGCAAAAATTTAATTCAGGCACACACGAAATAATGCTGCGTTTTGATGTTGGCAATTCTAAATCGAAAGTAGTAACTCCACGGTATTTTTGACGAATCCTCAGTTTTTTAAATAGTTAGAGAATAAAGTTATATATAAAAATATTTTAAAAAATATTGTTTAACCCAACTTTTTTTTTTGTTAAATTTAACTTATTAACTAAACCAACTATTTTATTATTTAAATTATTACCTATGAAGAAACAAAGTCCAATTTTTAAAAAAGCGTTGTTTTTGTTTATGGCTCTTTCATTCATTGGAATGTCGTGGGCGCAAACGAAATCAATCAGTGGCACGGTAAAAAATGCCACAGGAGAACCTGTTGTCGGGGCTACGGTGACTGTAAAAGGTACAACCATCGGGACAGTTACTGACGCCAATGGGGTATTTAATCTGAATGCTCCGGCCCAAGCAAAAACTCTTGAATTTACTTCTATAGGATTTCAAAAAGAGGAAGTAGAAATAAAGGGTGCTGTCATTGATGTTGTATTGCGTGAAAGTTCCAAAATGCTGGATGAAGTAATTGTTATCGGTTACGGAACGGTCAAAAAAAGCGATCTGACCGGTTCTGTATCATCCATGAATTCGGGAGATGTTGTTCAAAAAGGGACTCTGAATGTTGTAAGTGCTATTCAGGGCTCTGTTGCCGGGGTACAGATTCAACAATCTTCTTCCAGGGCTGGAGCTTCTTACAATATAACTGTCCGCGGACAAAATTCGGTTTCGGGGACTACTACACCTCTTTATGTCGTCGATGGGGTTATCACCTCGAACATTGATTTTTTAAATCCTCAGGATATTGAAAAAATTGATGTCTTAAAAGATGCCTCCTCTACAGCTATTTATGGTTCCCGTGGATCTCATGGCGTAGTTATTGTGCAAACCAGATCGGGTAAGTCGGTACAGGGAATTTCAAAACCCGTTATTTCCTATAATGGCTATTACGGGATTAGCAAAATTACCCGTATGCCTGATTTTATGGATACCCGTGAATGGATGAAATACCGTATTCTGAATTATCAATATACTTCCGATGCCAATAATGACGGAGTAATTGAAATTGCTACCTCTGATTTGAAAAATGTCTGGATGGGAGGGATACAATTACGGGACCTCAATGACGGGAAAGGTTTGCAGCCTGTTTATGCAGACGGAACTTTCGGGGGCAGCAAATGGTTGCTCGACCGTTATCTAGCCAATACAAGTACCGATTGGGTCGGTCTGGTGACTCAAAAGGGGGTTCAGGAAAACCATTATATTGATATTTCAGGAAGTACCAGGGATATAGCTTATGTGGTCGGCGTTGGATACCAAAATGAAAAAGGGGTGTTCGTTAACGACAGTTATCAGCGGTACAACCTGAAAGGAAGTGTAAATGCTAATTTGAGCGACAAATGGTCTACCGGATTTAATATCAGTACGGGATACTCAACACAGGAAACAGGCAGTGACAATGCCATGCTAAGTGCATTTCGTATGAGCCCGATTGTGGCTGCCTATACCAATGGCAATCTTGATCCTGCATTAAATCATCTGATTGGGGATGTTATTGTTGTCCCCGGAAAAACTACAGAAACTTTAAAAGATGCCAATGGTAATGCTATTTTCCCAAATTCTATCGGCTCTGGTGGTTTTACTTCTTCTATTAATCCTTTAATTGATCTGGCCAGTACCTCGAACAATACCAAAAAGATTGTAGCCCTGGGAAGTGCTTATTTACAATTCATTCCATTTAAAAACCTGATTTTAAAAACTACTATTTCTCCCAGCATAACCAGTTATCGTACCGGGCTTTATAAAAGTACCCTGGCTGAAGGAAATTATGACAATCCTTTAACTACTGCCGTTGAAAATGATGCAAAGGCAAATGTCGAAAATTTTACCTATTATAATTATACCTGGGACAATCAAGTGAATTATAAATTTACCCTGAACAATGATCATAACTTTGATTTGATGGGATTATTCAGCCTGTATTCTGAAAATTCAGAGGATTACAACACCAATACTGCAGGATATAATTATAATTATGAGTGGTACAATTTAGGGACTGCTACCAATACGGCAAATACGAAATTGACCAGCTATTATTCCGAAGCATCCATGGTGTCTTATGCTGCAAGGGCAAATTATTCCTATAAAGGGAAATATCTTGCAACCGCTTCGATCAGGGAAGATGGTTCCTCCAAGCTGGCCGAGGGCCATAAATGGGCATCCTTCCCTTCAGCTTCGGTTGCCTGGAGGGTTTCTGAAGAATCCTTTATGGAATCGTTTAAAAATATTCTTTCTAATTTAAAGTTCCGTTTAAGTTTGGGTTATACCGGTAATAATAATATCAACCCCTTTCTCACCCAGTTGCTTGCTAACAAGTCTACTTATTACAATTTCGGATCAACCGATGCTTTGGGCGTAGGAATTGGTTCTCTTGTCAGTCAGGAGTTAACCTGGGAAAAAACCCGTGAGTTTAATTTGGGTATAGATATGGGTTTTTTGAATAACCGGATTGATATGACCGTGGATCTGTATAACCGTTTATCTACAGGATTGTTACAGAACCGAACTTTGCCGCTTGAATCAGGTGGTGGAACAATGACCGA
>JAUZOH010000468.1 GCA_030706565.1 Bacteroidota bacterium
AAGTTCATTACGATATTATCTCTATCAAACCCATGGTAGAAAGTTTCGAAAGTTCTTTGCAACCGGTATTTAAAAATTTCCCTCCTGACATCACCGAAGAAAATATCCAGGCACGTATCAGGGGAACCCTGCTGATGGCCCTTTCCAACAAATTTGGGAATATTCTGCTCAACACTTCAAACAAAAGTGAAGCTGCTGTGGGTTATGGAACATTATATGGTGATATGAGCGGTGGCTTATCTGTTTTAGGCGATGTGTACAAAACTCAGGTTTATGAATTGTCCCGTTACATCAACCGTGAAGAAGAAATTATTCCGGTCAACACCATCATTAAACCTCCTTCTGCCGAATTGCGCCCCGACCAAAAAGACAGTGATTCCTTACCGGAATATGACATCCTGGATAAAATCCTGTTTCATTACATAGAATTACAGGAAAGCGTTGAAGAAATCGCTAAAATGGGAATAGATACCGGCCTGGTGAAAAAAGTCATGCAAATGGTAAACCGTAACGAATACAAACGTTTTCAGGCACCGCCCATTTTGCGCATTTCATCCAAGGCATTCGGAATAGGTCGTCGGATGCCGCTTGTAGCCAGATATTAATTTTTCTTTTAATTTAATCTTTTTGAGAGACTTCAAATACTTTTTCACTTATTTTTCTAAATTTGTATGTTTTATAACATATTTTCAGCATGCAAAAAATTGTGGAAGAGTGCTCAAATTGCCTGAAAAACAGAAATTCAGTCTTTAGCGTACTCACTCCTGAAGAAAGAAAATATCTGTTGCAACACCATACCTGCTACCGGTACTGCGAAGGAGATTTTATTTTCCATGAAGGGGATAAACCCACAGGACTGGTAAGCCTGTCTGAAGGAAAAGTAAAAATTTTCCGCGAAGGCATTGGCGGAAGGGAACAAATTGTCCGTATGGCCAAACCTACCGGTTTTCTTGGATACAGGGCTTTGTTTGCCAACGAACGGCATATAGCCTCTGCAGTGGCCATAGAAGATTCTGTTGCCTGCATCATTCCCAAGGAAGACCTTTACAAAATAATCCGTTCGAACAGTGATTTTGCCCTCAATATCATCAAGTCTTTTGCAACTGAACTGGGCTTTTCGAATATCCGTACCGTCACCCTCACGCAAAAACACATTCGCGGACGGCTGGCCGAATCACTGATTTCTCTGAAAGACACTTATGGTTTTGAAAAAGATGGGATAACACTGAAAATTCAATTGTCCCGGGAGGATATTGCAAGCTACTCGAACATGACTACTTCCAATGCCATCAGAACTTTGTCGGCTTTTGCAGACGAAAAGATTATTGTCCTGAATGGCAGAAAAATTGCTATTCTGGATATGAACAAGCTGGAAAAAATAAGCAACATGGGATAACTTATGGTGTCTTCCCTTAAATTTTCAATTCTACTGCACCCAACCTGCACCAAAAAACAGGCCGGTTTCATGCAGATATCAATTTTATTCATTAACTTACACCTTTAATTGTTTTGTGCATTTTTCATCCTCAAAATTGCATGATATTAAAAGAAAGAGAATATGCCGCAAAGACAAAAAGAGAAAAAAGCATCTTTTACCAAAAAAGAACTTTCAGTAAAAATACTGGAGCTGTTCAATAATTATCCATCCAAATCATTCAATTACAAACAAATTGCCAAAAGGCTGGAGATAAAAGACGAGGGCCCCAAAAAGCTCATCAACACCGTTTTATATGAATTAGCTGAAAAAGGGAATTTAAAAGAAATATATACCGGTAAGTTCAGCCTGAAAGCCAGCGGAGCGACTCTGATTGGAACGGTAAACATGAATTCCGCCGGATTTGCCTATATAGAGTCGGAAGCCATAGCAGACCCGGTTTATGTATCTGAACAAAATCTGAACCATGCACTGAATGGTGATACGGTTAAAGTATTTATGCACGCACACCGGAAAAAAGGGAATATGGAAGGCGAAGTAGTAGAAATCATCGAACGTGCGCGTAAATCGTTTGTAGGGATCATCGAACTTTCCAAGAATTTTGCATTCCTGACACCCAGCGACCGCCTGATGCCTTACGACCTGTTTATCCCCTTAAAAGACCTTCATGGAGCCGTCAACGGGCAGAAAGCCATTGCACAGATTACCGAATGGCCTATGAATGCCAAGAATCCTATCGGAGAAATAGTTGAAGTACTCGGCTTCCCTGGCGAAAACGAAGTGGAAATGCACGCCATCCTTGCAGAATACGAATTGCCTTATCAGTTTCCCGAAGAAGTGGAAGCCGAAGCCGACAGGATCAAAGAAGCCATCACTCCCGAGGATTACAAGGAAAGAAGGGATTTCAGGAATATTACTACCTTTACCATAGACCCGGCCGATGCCAAGGACTTTGACGATGCCTTATCTTTCCGCAAACTCGATAACGGCAAATTCGAGGTAGGCGTACACATTGCCGATGTCACCCATTACGTGTATCCTAAAACCAATTTGTATAACGAAGCCCTGGAACGTGCCACTTCGGTATATTTGGTCGACCGTGTAGTGCCCATGTTGCCCGAAAGGTTGTCGAACGAAATCTGTTCCCTTCGCCCGGATGAAGAAAAGCTCTGTTTCTCAGCAGTTTTTGAACTTGATGAAAAGGCCAGTTTGCTCAACGAATGGTTCGGACGCACAGTGATCCGGTCGAACCGAAGGTTCACCTACGAAGAAGCGCAGAAAGTCATAGAAACAGGCGAAGGTGATTTAAAAGA
>JAUZOH010000469.1 GCA_030706565.1 Bacteroidota bacterium
AGCTGCCCTAATCGAGCCTGTATGTATGGCAAGCATTCATAAACATAATTATTCGGTAAATGGCGTACAAAAAAGCTTACTGTTATTTTTTAATCCCAATTCAAAAAAGATGAGGGATAATATGACTTTAAAAGTAAGCTTTGATGACGGGAAGACTTGGCCCAAAGAATACTGGTTGTTGTTGGATGAAAAAAAATCGAGGGGCTATTCATGTATAACCTCAATCAATGAAAAAGAAATAGGGATTTTATATGAAAGCAGTCAGGCAGACCTTGTTTTTGAAAAAGTCTCTTTGTCCGAACTATTACATCAGTGATTTATAAATTGTAAAAACCTTTTTTTAGAATTAGATATCAGATACATATTAACTATAAAGAATTCAAGTAAATTTTATCCAATATTTCAGGAAAAAGTATTGAGAAAAAAATAAAGGAACAATCAGACTGCTATAACTATATAAAATGATACAAGATAAGAAAAAATCTATCTATCCCTGGGTTGTTGTCGGACTTTTGTGGATGGTTGCCTTGCTTAATTACATGGACCGGCAAATGTTGTCCACCATGCGAAGTTCAATGATGGTAGACATTAAGGAACTAGAATCAGCCGAAAATTTTGGACGCCTGATGGCTGTCTTTTTATGGATCTATGGTTTTATAAGCCCAGTTGCCGGGCTTGTTGCCGACAAGTTTAGCAAAAAAAGATTAATCATTTGCAGTCTTGGGGTTTGGTCAGGAGTAACCCTCTTAATGGGCTATGTTCATAGTTTTTCAGTACTGTATATACTTAGGGCGATAATGGGAATTAGTGAAGCCTTGTACATTCCTGCAGGGTTAGCCCTTATTGTTGAATATCATAAGGGCAATACCCGTTCGCTTGCTATTGGTATTCATATGACAGGACTTTATCTTGGCCAGGCCATAGGAGGATTTGGTGCAACCTTAGCACACAGGTTTTCATGGCAAACGGCTTTTCATACTTTCGGATTAATAGGAGTGATTTACAGTTTCGTTCTGATGCTTTTCCTAAAGGATCATGAAAGAGAGAAAAGTAATCCTAACACGTCTGATTATAAACCGTCAAAAAATAAAATTGAGGGATTAAAATCCGTTTACCGGAGCCTGGGAACAATCCTTGGAACAATTAGTTTCTGGATTATATTGTTTTATTTTGCTGCACCCAGTTTCCCGGGATGGGCAACCAAAAACTGGTTACCAACATTATTTTCCATCAGCCTGGGCCTTGATATGACAATTGCTGGTCCTTTGGCAACGATAACAATTGCCGCCTCTTCATTTATCGGAGTTATTTTCGGAGGAATACTTGCAGACAGGTGGATTGGAAGGAACATACGGGGGAGAATTTATACCGGAGCTATTGGACTTTTCCTTATGATTCCGGCCCTTCTTCTGCTGGGTTTTGGAAAGGAAGCCTTTACTATTGTAGGAGGAGGAATTCTTTTCGGCATAGGTTTCGGAATGTTTGATGCCAACAATATGCCCATTCTTTGCCAGTTCATCTCCTCGCAACACCGTGCTGCAGCATATGGATTGATGAATATGACGGGAGTATTTGCAGGTGCATTTATCACCAACTTATTGGGAAAATCTACAGATTCGGGACATCTGGGAAAAGATATGGCTCTACTTGCAATTCCTGTCGCTATTGCAGTAATACTTCAGTTAACAATCCTAAAACCGGTTGTTGCGAATAAAACAGAGGATTGAATAGCAAATTAAGCTTCCATTTAATTAGCAGTATATTGCCAATAAATGGAAGCTTATTAATAGGGTTCAATAATCAGTTGAATAACAATTTTTTACTATTACCCGTTTTAAATTTCTATTTCAAGGTAAAAGTTCCTGTTAAGCGAAGATCACGGGATGAAGCAGCTGCATAGACGGTATAATTACCGGTCAGCACCTTCCAGCTATGTGATGATTGATTCCAATAAGACAGGGCACGGATGTCCAATGGGATAGAAATATGAGCAGACTGACCGGGAGTTAATTCAACTCTTTTAAATCCTTTCAACTGGCGAAGAGGTTGAGGAACTTCCGTATTCGAAGGCAGGCTAACATAAACCTGTGCAACTTCCGCTCCTTCCCTATTCCCTGTATTGGTAACATTAAATTCTACCACTACACCTTTTTTCTTGTCAGGTGACGATACTTTAAGGTCATTATAAGAAAAAGTGGTATAAGAAAGTCCATAACCAAACGGGAACAAAGGCTCAATATTTTTTGTGTCATACCAGCGATAACCCACCAATAAACCCTCTGTATAATGCTGAACATAATCTATTCCGGGATATTGATCGGCTGTTTGTAATGGAAGATCATCCATTTTTTCAGGAAAGGTAATTGGCAATTTCCCTGAAGGATTAATTTTACCGAACAAAACAGAAGCCACAGCATCACCATCTTCTTCACCCGGGTACCATGCCTCAATAATTGCAGGGGCTTTATTAACCCATGGCATAAGTACGGGTCCACCCGATTTCAACACTACAATCGTATTCGGATTTGCGGCCAATACAGCAAAAGCCAAGGAATCCTGATTGCCATTAAGTGCAATTGAATGATCAGACCCTTCTGACTGATGATCGCCCAACATGAGAATTACAACATCTGACTCTTTGGCAATTGATACAGCAGTTGATATGTTTTTACCGTTATTTTCCTTCACCAAAATATTTTCACCGGCAATTTTTCGAATACCTTCGGCAGGACTAAC
>JAUZOH010000470.1 GCA_030706565.1 Bacteroidota bacterium
ATGAAAAAACAATTTTGTTTGATTTTAATGGGCATCCTTTTCCCAGTTTTACTTTGCGCTCAACCCCTGGAGAGGCGGGGGCAATATAATATCGCAAAGGATAAGGTTTTATATACCGTTGGATATGCTCACCTGGATAGCGAGTGGAATTGGGACTATCCAACTTCCATCGATGAGTTTATCAAGAATATTATGACGGAGAATTTTCATTTGTTTGAGAAGTATCCCGACTACGTTTTTAATTTTACCGGATCGCGGCGTTACCAGATGATGAAGGAATATTATCCTGAAATGTATAAGAAAGTGATTCAGTATATCAAAGAGGGACGCTGGTATGTATCCGGTTCTTCTGTAGATGAAGGGGAAGTGAACATATCCTCGTCAGAATCCATTTTGAGGCAAGTTTTATATGGAAATAATTATTTCCGCAAGGAATTTGGTGTTGAAAGCAAGGATTACATGTTGCCGGATTGTTTTGGATTTCTGGCAAATATGCCGACAATTTGGCATCATTGCGGTTTGCTTGGCTTTTCAACCCAGAAACTTACCTGGCATTCAGCTGTTGGTATTCCCTTTAATGTTGGAGTATGGAATGGCCCCGATGGGAAAGGAGTTATTGCTGCCTTAAATGCTACAGGTTATGGTGGTTCTATAATCCCTCGTCTTGATTTGGACAATTCATGGAATAACCGACTGGACGAAGATCAGAATAAATATGGGGTATCCTTTGATTACAGGTATTACGGAGTAGGCGACCAGGGTGGTGCACCCCGGGAAAGAGATGTAAAGAATGCCGTTGGCAGCATTCATAACAACGATAGTAAGTTTAAAGTTGTTCTTACTTCCTCCGATCAGATGTATAAAGACATAACTCCGGAAATACAGAAAAAACTGCCTGTTTATTCTGGTGATTTGTTATTGATAGAGCATAGTGCAGGATCCATGACTTCACAATCATACATGAAGCGACTAAACCGTAAGAACGAGTTGTTGGCTCAGGCAGCTGAACAAGTGGCCGCAATTGCTGATTGGCAGAAAAAACTAAATTACCCTCAGGTGAAGATGAATAATTCATGGAACCTGGTGCTTGGAAGCCAGTTTCATGATATCCTTCCCGGGACAAGTATCCCTAAAGCTTATGAATATGCCTGGAACGACGAACTAATTGCTGCAAACGGATTTGCTGAAGTACTGAAAAGTTCGTTGAGCGGCTTGTCGGGTAACTTAAATACTCAGACTGAAGGGAGGGCCGTTGTGGTATATAACCCGGTGGCACGCGATCGCGAGGATATAGTAACTGCTGAGTTGGAATATACAAAGTTGCCTGAAAATTTGCAGGTATTTGACGAAAAAAATATAGCCTTGCCCACACAGATCATCAGTACTAACGGGAATAAAGTGAAATTTATCTTCCTGGCAAAAGTTCCATCCGTGGGATTGTCTGTTTTTGATGTCAGGGAAGCAGCTGGAAAACCTTCTGCCAATTCATTATTATCAGTTAACGGTCAAACCCTTGAAAACGGATATTACAAAGTGAAGATCGGGAATAACGGAGATATTGTAAGTGTTTATGATAAGAAATTATCCAGGGAACTTTTATCAGGGCCTGCCCGCTTGGAATTTTTACATGAAGCACCTTCCGATTATCCGGCATGGAACATGGATTGGAAAGACCGTCAAAATCCACCGATAGATTACCTGGATAAGGATGCAAGCATATCCATTATAGAACAGGGCCCGGTAAGAGTATCCCTTCAGATTAACAGGAAAGGCAGAGGTTCTGAAATCAGTCAGATTGTAAGTCTGGCAGCCGGTGATGCAGGGAAACGTTTAGAGGTAAGTAATAAGATTGACTGGCAATCCACTGGAGTGAGTTTAAAAGCATCTTTCCCCTTTGTTGCAACTAATGAAATGGCTACCTATAATTTAGGGGTAGGTACAATTATGCGCAACAGCAACAGTAAGGTGAAATATGAAGTACCTTCCAAAGAATGGTTCGATTTAACCGATAAATCGGGCAAATATGGCGCTTCGATTTTAGAAGACTGCAAATATGGGTCAGACAAACCTGTGGATAATACATTAAGGTTAACTTTAATGTACACTCCCGAAACAGGTGGGCGGTATGATTATCAAAATTCTCAGGATTGGGGTATTCATGAATTCAACTATGCAATTTATGGCCATCAGGGTGACTGGAGAAAAGAGTTGAGCCCATGGCAGGGGAAATTCCTGAATCAACCCTTAGTGGCATTTGAAGCGCCTAAACATGTTGGGATTTGGAATAAGAATGTTTCATTACTGAACATTAACACCCCTGAAGTTGGATTGATGGCCTTTAAGAAAATGGAACAAGGCGATTATTATGTGGTACGTGTCAATGAATTATTGGGTAAAGATGCCAAAGGGATCAGTATAAAATTTCCGGGGAAAGTCGTAGATGCTTATGAAATCAATGGTCAGGAACAGAAGATAGGAGCAGCTGATTTTTCAAAAGGCTCTTTAAATTTCAATATCACCCATTATACAATTAAAAGTTTTGCCGTGAAATTTGATCAGCCATCTTCGGAGAATGGTGCTGCATCAGAGATGACTGTTGAATTGCCATTCAATCAAGATGTGATGAGCTATGATGACAACAGGAATGACGGGCGTTTATCAGGTGGGGCAAGCTTACCGGCAGAGTTGATTCCTGAAGAAATTGTCAGTGAATCGGTTCATTTTAAGATGGG
>JAUZOH010000471.1 GCA_030706565.1 Bacteroidota bacterium
CTGGAGGCCGTATCAGGCCATATCACCGGATTTACATGAGGAGGACGCACAAACCCCCCGAATGACCATGCAGGTAGCGAAACATTTTCTACAGTTTGAGCACATAGCCTTAGCGTAACAAAAAGAAAAAATATTGCAATAAATTTTATTTTCATCTTAACTTTATTTTTGTTGAGAATAACAACCTTGGTATCAGAATCCTTTTATCTTTCAGAAAGACAGACAAAGGGCTTATATTACTTATTTTTAAAGAAATCGTTGAAAAACACCAACTGATATTTTATTGAATTCCGCCAATAATTCCACGTGTGTTTGCCAGGCCGCTCAATATAATCATGAGGAATTTTATATTCAAGCATTTTTTGGTGCAAATTAAGGTTTACTGTGTGAAAGAAGTCATCCACCCCGCAATCAAAAATCAATTTGACGGGCTTGCCTTTTATGGAATCCAGCAAATTAATGACAGTATTTTTATCCCAATTGGCCTGATATTGAGCATAGTCACCAAGCCGTTTTGAAATATCCCAATTTTTTGGGAATGGCCTAAAATCAACTCCTCCACTCATGCTGCCTGCTGCACCAAAGGTATCCTGGTGCCGGAAAGTCAGGTAAAAAGCGCCATGCCCTCCCATACTTAAACCGGCAATTGCACGGCCGCTTTTATTTTTTATAACCTTATAATTCGCATCCATATATGCAACAAGCTCCTTTGATACATAGGTTTCATATTTCATGGTAGAATCAACGGGACTATCGAAATACCAACTTGTTTTGCCACCATCAGGACATACAATGATGAAATTATACAAGTCAACATATTCTTTTAACTCCGGGACATTGGTTATCCAATCCTTCTGATTGCCCCCAGCTCCGTGCAATAAATACAATACAGGCAGTTGTTTTTTCGATCTCTTGTAGTTATCAGGTTTAATCACAACATTCATGATTTTTTTATTCATGGATTGGCTCATAATGGCAACCGTATCTACCTTACCTGCATAACTGTAACCAGTACTTAATAAAATAAATAATAATCCTATTAATCTTTTCATTTCTCAGTTTTAAGTTTTTAATAAATAATCATTTGATTCCTCATCAAGGGTTATGGTTTCAAAGTTAAAAAAATACACCAAGCCATTCACGGCGAATAAAAACTATTGTCTGTTAATTTGTGTCTTGTCCCTCTTCAATTTAGTATTGTACCCTTAATTTTCTAAACTCCATATGCTTTGAATCCAACTTTAACCTTCAACCTGTATGTTAAACCCGGACAAAAATCAGCCTTATTTTATAATACTAAGGTTTTCTAAAATTTAATCCGGACAATTTTATAAAAATCAGTTCTATTGATAACATAGTACTATGAATCCTATAGTACTATAGAAACAGAACTACCTCTGTAACCGGCTGTCTGTGGAAGAGGAATCTTAATCCTGGTTTGTCTGCTTTCAGGATTATAGGTTACATTTTTTCCTGAGAATTTCCCGGAAACAACCAATACAAAATCAATAAGTTTTTGTGTAGGGTCTTCGACGGTTATTTTAATCTTTCCATTTCTTTGCTTTTCCAGCATTACGATTCCGGCATTTTCACTATTAACTTTCAATTTGCCAAAATTAACAGATCCTGCCTTATAAAAAATCGTCTGACATAGGGATTGCTCCATATCTGTAACAGACTGGCACTCTGTTGAATTTTTCAACACTGTTACCGTTGGTTTCGACATAAAGGCCAACAACTTAACTTTTGAGGTATTGGGTAAAATACAATATTCATAAGTGGCATTTTGAGGCATGACGCCATGTTCGATGAATAGATTAAACACTTTGCCAGAATCCGGGATATTTTTATAAAAATCAGCAATAAGCCCCCAATTCCCTTTTTGCAATTTGTTGCTGATATGAAGTTTTTCTGCTTTTATCAAATAATATCCTATTTTATTATGATATACACCCTTAATATCATTCCGCGTAATTTCTGTATTTTCAGCAAGGACTGCTTCCCGGTCTGTACTTCCATCATAATATGTTACATCACCTTTCAGATAGGGCTGGTCCAGGGAGGTAAAAACAGGCAGATTATTTACAGTAGATATGCCAGCTCCTAAACAAATGATAACATCATGGATAAAAAAATAGGATTTATAGGCCGTCAAACCATCGTGTTTAAGAATCATGGCCGAGGCTCCTTTTTCCCCATCGCTTACACCGCCAACAAAATCAGATCTCTTCAGGCTATAATCTATGGTAGGCTTATTGCCATCCTGAACAGTGAGGCCAGGTAACCTTCTCCAATTCCATACAGGAAATATGTTCTCATATTCATTCCCTTCATTCATAATGGACATTACACCATCTGCAGCATAGAAACCTTGCAGATTCTCGCTATTGGTCATTTCAATGCCTTTTGTCCTGTTGGAATTCATCCTCAGGGAAGCAAACCAGGTTGGAGTACGGTGTATGGCATATTCAGACCTCCAAAAATATTTATGCCCAAGCAGGTTGTTTTCAGTTGTATTTTTTAAAAGGTTTTCATTGATAAAGTTTCCAAATTGACCAGAGGAGGAAACATCGGCCTTCATCATGTTCAGGATTGAAACAGATAAGGAAAATGACTTGGCTTTTTGAGAATTATTAAATACCTGTCGTGCACATGCCCCGGGGTCCATTTTCCCTTTCCAGATTGTCCACTGTATACCTTCTAAAATATAATTCCTCAAATACTTCATTTTA
>JAUZOH010000472.1 GCA_030706565.1 Bacteroidota bacterium
ATACGGTACATTAAGTTGCATTGCCAATTCTTTTGCGGATTTTTCCGTACGGCTGTATATCTGAAGAATATGATGCCCGGCTTTTTGCAGTGCCTTTGACAGGTGGGTGGCGACATTCCCTGCACCTAAAAATACGATTTTCAATCTTTTAGTTGACATAAATCTGTGTTTTGAAGTTTAAAGCTACAAATAGTGCGGATAAATTCAAAATTCCCAATGTTTCCGCTATTCATTAAATTTTCAGAGGAACTGTCATTTATCCAAATCGTTGAAGCGAAAAAATTTTTATAAATAATTCGGACATGAAATTTTTATGTTTGTAAATGAATCTCGGCGTTTCTCATCTTAATTCAGCATGACAATAATATTTTTTACCCTGAGTTACATTGAGAAAATTCTGAGTTACGCTGAGTAATCTCTAAAGATTATTTTGCGTCTCTGCGCCATTTACGCGAAAATGTATTGCTCTCAAAGAAATTATAGACAGGATTACATGATTTACAGGATTACAGGTTGTATCCAACGAACTTTGTGAATTTACATGTTAATCCTGCCAAAATGTATTTCTCGAAATGACGTCTAGTATCAATGATTTAATAAAGAATAACAGGATTTTATCAGATGATTTGGACTATTGTTCCCCGCTAAAACGAAGACCAATTTAGACCTGTATTCGCTATGTCGTCTGTTTGATCCGATTTTGAACTTTTAAAATTGTTAAACCCGGTCCAAGATTGTTCAATCAGGTTCTTTGATATTTATTCAATGTATTTTCTTCCTGATCCCAAAGGTATATTTCGATCAAAAAATCGGAGTCGATTTTAGCCCTTTTATTCAATTTGTAAAATATTAAAAATCAACTTTGTGTTATATTCTTTATTGTATTACCCCTTTCCAAATTAAAATCATTCCATTGAATTTTTGATTTTTTGAAAGCATTACATCTAAAAATAGGTGCATATTAAAGAATTATGCTATTTTTGACGCTTATTTTCAAACGATTTAATAAAACAAAAATATGGGAAATATCAGAAAAGGAGGGGAGCCTTCGGCATTTTACAGATGGATGGTTCTTCTGGTCATCAGCCTGGCCATGATGGGGAGTTATTATATCTATGATAGCATCAGTCCGTTAGCAGATTTATTAAAAAAAGACCTTCATTTTAGCGATTCCAACCTGGGTACATTAAACGCCATTTACAGCATTCCGAATATTTTCATGGTACTGATCGGGGGCATCATCATCGACCGTATCGGGACTAAGCGTTCATCCGTTATCTTCGGTCTTCTGGTGATGGTTGGTTCTTTTATCACCGCCTTGAACGGTAGTTTGTTTGGCATGGCAACAGGGCGCTTGATATTCGGCCTGGGTGCTGAAAGTATGAACGTGGCCATTACAACCAGTATTGCCCGTTGGTTTAAAGGCAAAGAACTTTCTTTTGCTTTCGGGTTAAATTTGACCGTGGCACGTTTGGGCTCTTTTCTGGCCTTAAATTCTCCTTTCTGGGCTGAAGGTTTATATGCCCATTGGCAGGGACCTTTGCTGATTACCATGGTTGCCGGGGTGATCACCCTGTTGACATTGGTAATTTATTATTTCCTCGACTGGTATGCTGAAAGAAACTTTACCCTTGCAAAGGAAGGTTCGCAGGACAAAATATTGATCAGTGATATCTTAAAATTTGGAAAATCTTTTTGGTTCATTACTTTTTTGTGCGTTACTTTTTATGCTGCCATGTTTCCTTTTCAGACTTTTGCCATTAAATTTTTCCAGGAAGCACATGGGGTATCCCGCCAATTTGCCGGTTTCCTTTCCAGTCTGTTGACATTGGCTGCAATGGTTTTTACCCCCTTGTTTGGCTTGCTGTCGGATCGTATCGGTAAGCGTTCATTGCTGATGATGTTTGGTTCTGCTTTGATTATCCCTGTCTACCTTTTAATGGCATATACCCACATCAGCCTGTATATTCCGATGGGTATCATGGGAATAGCATTTTCGTTGGTCCCGGCCGTGATGTGGCCTTCGGTTGCGATCGTTGTTGATAGTTCGAAGCTGGGTACTGCCTATGGCCTGATGACCATGATCCAGAATATTGGACTTGCAGGATTTAACTTACTGATAGGATGGGCTAATGATTATTCACAAGCCAGTGCGGTTCATCCTGCAGGATATCATTTAGGCATGTGGATTTTTTCGGCCTGCGGCTTTTTGGGTTTGTTCTTTGCTTTTATGCTTAGGGCTTCGGAACGTTCGAATTCACATGGACTGGAAGTAGGAACTTTGCATGCAAATAAATAGAATATTGAATATTGAAAATTTAGTTTTGGGCTAAAGCCCAATAAATAATTAAATTTCAGCCCGCCAGCTAAAGCTGGCGGCAATTCATGAAAAAAATAGACATTACATTAAAATTAAAAGGATTGGGTTTTATCCCAGGACAAAAAAATAATGTTTGCTGATTTTAGGAAGGGGCTAATATTTGGATTGGGCTTTAGTCAAAAAATTTAAAATTTTGAAAGATTTTTTATTTTCTAATTTTGAATAGGAATGGGCTTTAGCCCATTCCTGATATTTGAATGATTTTTTGCCCTCTTGCTAAAGCTGGCGGCAATTCATGGCTGTCGATAAAACACAAAAAAAATGAAAACAGCAAACATGGAGTTACATATGACATCTTAAAATCAATTATTTCTTATTGAAATAATGAGCCTTATTTTTTATG
>JAUZOH010000473.1 GCA_030706565.1 Bacteroidota bacterium
ATTTTCCTGTATTTTTTATATAATGCTTGCACCGTTTTTATGCAATCGCCGGATGGTTTTACAGGATAATCTTTTTGACTGTTTACCCAGTTCCATTCCCAGTTCTTTATTTCTTTTTGAAATTCAACAGTATTCATTTCCTGGCCGGATAAAAGGGCTTGTTTAGCTTTCTGGAAAAATTTCTGCCAACGGACCTTGTAAAAATCGCTTAATAATCCGCTCCACTGTCTGCATGAATATTCGTTTAAAGGAGAATTCATATTTCCCCATAAGGTGATGAGGTCGCGGGCATTGCGTTCGTATAAGGTTTTTTCCTGTTGGTTTGTAGCACGGCTCTTAGCACTTGCTATCCATCGGCCCAGTAAAAAATCTTTCCTGGTGGCAACTAATTTGTCCATGTCATCAATTAATTCCAGGAATTTTGAACTGTATTTATCAAACTCAGCAATATTTTTCTGCCTGTAAGCATTAACCCATTTCTTTTGCAATGGCAATGCATAATTTGCAAGTACCTGACGGGTGACGTCCACTAGATCAAATTGAAATCCGTCCCTGTTTTTACAGGTTTCAATGGCTTCCATTAAATGATCCCAGGCTGGCAATAATTGGGCAGAGGGGTAATTAAGCCGTGTATTGGTACAGCGGGCTAAAGAATCAAACGTTGGCCGGCCGGTAATAATTGATTCTGAACCGTCTCTAATTACTTTGCCATTGTAAGCTGTTTCTTTTAAAATTTGCCATGCTTTTATCGTATTTGGGTTGATATTGCCATAACGGTTGTGGATATATGATTTCAACCAATTATCAAGGTCTATTGGTTTATTTGTCCAGGTATTAGCCGTCATTAGTTCGTACAAAACCGGATTTTGTTCAATGGCTTCCATGGTGAGGCCTATACCTGCCATTTTCCCGGAGGCCGGATTGTTCAAAGCCTTGGCCGGTTCATTTGCAACATTTTCCAAACAACCGAACATGTTGACATTTCCGCCAAAATTATTGAGCATGTTCCATATCCACGGTTTACCATAAAAAGCATTGGTTTTTTTCCACATAGGTTGCATTTCGGCAAAAAGGTCAAGGATGATCATACGATCATTTGGAACTGCATTTAGCAAAGCACTTACCTGCGGGGCTTTCCAGAAATTACGGTCATTATAAAATAACCAGCCCTGCATGACCCAAACGGCTTTGGGATCGGCTTTTTCCATTCCCTGATATACCCGGGCACTAAGGTTGGCCAGAGAAGTAGAATCGTTTGAGGGTGGCCTGTTCTCATTGAATGTATCCGATGAATAAAGATGATCCGTACCAAAAACTTCGGTTTGCTTTTCCAGGAATTTTTTACCTATGTACGTAAATATCGTATCCTCAGGATCAAGAATATAAGTGTCGGCAAAACCGTTATGCCAGTTTGTCTGTTTTAATCTGGCATTGGGAAAATGTTTTATAAATGAAGCAGGCACATGCCCGGTAAAAGCCGGCAGAACAGGTTTCATCCCCAATTCCCGTTCCCGTTGTAAGATTTTTTGTTGCAAATCTTTCTGGTTTTTCATCCAGGTAAAGGATAAAGGCCCTCCCCAACTGTCCAGGTTTCCCATCCAGAACCAGGAGAAATATGCTGGGCCGCAGAAAAATGAATCCAGCTCGCTGTCTTTGAATCCTAATTTTTTGTAAACTTCATGCCAGATATATTCTTCTCCGGTGATAGCCAGCGGCATATTTATTCCGTGCAAAGCCATCCAGTCAATTTCTTTTTCCCATCTGTCCCAATTCCACCAGCTCATGCTGTAATTGAAGGTACAATAATTTAAGTAATACCTGTATTTATAGGGGGAAGCCTTTCTGATTTTTGAATGAACAGCAGGAAGGGTGGCGGGAAGATGAAGATTAACTCCATTCCATGTAATCTGGCAGTGACAAACCTCATTGAGGTAATAATAAAAAGCAGAGGCAATACTTACTCCATTATTGCCCGACAAAACAATTTTATTGTTCCTGCTTTCTATTTGAAAGGTATCTTTCCCATTCTCATTATTTAAAGGTTTTATTACAAATTGTGCCGCATGATTCGGGAGGATACGTTTTATCAGATTTTCCGCAGCTTTTGTGTTCAGTTGGGCGTTTACCCCAGCGAAAAAGCTGATTAAGATAAAGGTTAGAATTACTTTCAGGTTTATATTCATGATTTTTATTGAATAGTTTTTTATTTAATTATACTTTCAGAAACCATTTTTTTAGATATAAAAAATATAATAAGGCCAGTTGAATCAGCAGTATTCCTGTTCCCAACCAAACGGGTTGCCAGGCTGCAGGACTGAATTGAATTAATCCGTTGAATAGAAATGAAGCAGTCGATGAAAAATTGATAATCCCATGAGCAGCCATATATATTAAAATGGAATTCATTCCTATCCAAACGAAAGGCATGCTCCATTTTTTATAGTTCATTACATCGATAATAAAGTAGAATATAAAAAGCAGAATCAGGCTCCACCCCCCTGCATAGAGGACAAATGAACTTGTCCACAAATTTTTGTTAATCGGGAAAACCAGGTTCCATAATGCACCGAAACCTAATAGTATAATTCCTGCTAATCCGATGTATAGGCTTTTACGAAGCTTTGTCCATTTTTCATTATTCATCCGGAGAAACTGGCCGGTGAAAATGCCGAGCATGGCTGTTCCAATGGCCGGGATATTGGATAATAATC
>JAUZOH010000474.1 GCA_030706565.1 Bacteroidota bacterium
CTATCATTGTTTATTGCATTAAGACTGGCAATCAGCGGGATATTTATGCTTTCTTTTGCTTTTCTAATATAAAGCAGATGTTTGTCAGGTCCAGCATGTTCAATATTTGGATGCATTGTAAGCATTTGCGCATGATTATCGTTGAATTCAGTAAATTTTTTATCCAGTTGCAATCTTTCGAGTTGAATTTGTTCTTCAAATAATGATTTATAAACTATTGCTGCAACACAATGTTCTTCCGCTTTTTAAGGTTGTCCAAATTTGTTGTTATATTGGAAGCACCCATAATTATAGGGATTGTCTAATTCAATTCCCATATACTTTGTTTTAAGTTTTCCATTGGAGTAATTATAAGATCATCAATTCTATATCAAGATTGTAAAAATCAGAGTCGCTTGAAAACAAATTCAAAAATGTAACTACTTTATTATCAATTTTATGTTGTTAATAAAGTAGTTTTTATCACATACCTTTGTATTCCATGCTCCTTGAAACTTGTGTCATGCTTCATGTGCTATTTTTTCATTTTGGTTGAGTCGCACATCATTTTTTTGTGGCTATGCTTCATACTACCGGTGTTTTTTGTCTGATGCATTTTTCCTTTGGAGATATTCTTTTTCTCAACAAGCTTCATTCCGCATTTGGGACAATTACCGGGCTTATTCCGAACTACTTCTGGATGCATCGTACAGGTATATTTTACGGTTTGCTGTTTAGCCGTTTTTGGCTGAGTAGCTTGTCCATAAACTTCGGAACTTGAGAAATCAACTAGCCATAATCCTGCAACGAGGATTATGGGTAACAAAAATTTACTTTTCATGACTTTACTTTGTTAAATTTATATTTTTTACTACATGCCTAATTCCTTTAAAGCATTTTCATATCTTATGGCTACTTTTTCCCAGTTTACAACGTTCCAGAATGCCTCTATATAATCCGGTCTTCTGTTCTGATATTTCAAATAATATGCATGTTCCCATACATCCATTGAGAGTAGTGGTATTCCTTTTTTTTCAGCAATGTCCATTAGTGGGTTATCCTGATTGGGTGTAGAACAAATAAACAAGCCGCCTTTATCATCAATGCATAGCCATGCCCAGCCACTACCAAACCGTGTTTTACCTGCATCTGAAAATTGCTTTTTGAATTCATCAAATGAAGAAAATGTTTTAGCAATAGCTTCTGATAGCATACCGGTTGGCTGCCCACCTCCGTGAGCTTCCATGCTTTCCCAATAAAATGTGTGATTGAAATATCCCCCGCTATTGTTTTTGACAGCCATAGGATATTTGCTGATATTCTTAAAAATATCCATTATATCCATCGATTCCATCTCAGTGCCTTTTATTGCATTTATGAAATTGTCATAATATGCTTTGTGGTGCTTGCTATAATGGATCTCTACTGTTTGTTTATCAATAAAAGGTTCAAGGGCATCATACGCATAAGGTAAGGGTTGAAATTCAAATTTATTGTTTGTTTGATTTTTTAAATTTTCTTGTGCTTGTGCAATAAAAGTGCATTGTGAATCAAGAAATCCGAAAATGATTAATATTTTAATTAACTTTAGTTTACTCATTGTTCTTCCTCCTCAATTATTTTAATTAAAAAAACGATGAATTATACCGGTCCTTCAGTCTGGTTAATCAAATAATTTTCCATACCCATTTGCTCAATTTGTGTAAGTTGGGCTTCAGCCCAATCAACGTGATCTTCTTCCATTTTAAGTATCTTGGTCAGCAGGTCAACAGAACCTTGATCGCCAACTTCTCGTGCAAGTTTGATGGCAACGTTGTATTCCTGTACAGCGTTAAGTTCATAGTTATTGTCGTTACTGATCATTTCTGCAACAGTTTTGCCAATTTTTATTGGATTAAGTTTGGATACAATTGGTATACCGTCAAAGAAAAGGATTCGTTCAATAAGCCACTCGGCGTGGTGCATTTCATCCATAGCCTGTTTTCTTATTGCTGTGAGAAGTTTACCATAACCCCAGTTTTCGCACATTTCTGAATGTACCATGTATTGGCTTATGACTGTGAGTTCTTCTGCCAAAAGCGAATTCAAGACTGGAAGTAATTTTTCATTGCCTTTCATTTTATTTGTTTTTTAATTTAAAATTATGATCCTTAATTGTACCTGTACTCGCCATACCCAATATCTTCAACAGTAGCAATCATGAGTCTTTCAAAAGATATTTTCCAAAATATTTGTGATTGCTTTTATAACAAAAATCATTAAGATAATTCTGTAAGTATTTGTCTTTTATGTTATGATTTATACCTAGAGCTCCTTTTGACATTACTGATCATTGCATGTATCTACGATAATACTTTTGATATTTCGTTCGTTAAAACTATTTTTCTGACCTGTTTGGAACTTATCACTTTTTGTTTGTTGAATCCTTACCAAATGTCTTATACTATTGTTGATTTCGTGTTTTCTAATATTGAAGGGTTCCTCGTCTCCATTGATCCGTTTGGAATGATCACCATTTTTATAAATTGAAAAGTAGATGGCTTTTTATTTTTTCTGGGACATCAGTTTGGGTATTATCTTTGTCATAATCAATACTTTATTTTGATTCTGACTTTCTCTAATTTGCTTTGACTTGTTTTTTTGTCTTCTTCTTTCTCGAATGAGTTTTAAAAAACACATCGTCTATTTCTACTACTCCCTCCAGGTCATATTTTTCATCTCTTAACCTGC
>JAUZOH010000475.1 GCA_030706565.1 Bacteroidota bacterium
TGAAACTTGAATATGATAAATTCCTGCACTTAATCCGGTATGTTTCGAGCCTTCGGAACCATCGCCCCAGTTATAAACATAAGGAGAAACCCCGCCTGCAGGCGTGATGGTAATGGTTCCGTCATTACCTGGATTGCAAGTCATATCGGTACTCCAAGAGCTTACTTTCATACTGTCCGGTTGTTGTAAAAGGAAAGTGTCCCTGACGCTGCAATTATTCAGATCATTAACAACAACTGAATATGCACCGGCAGTAAGTTTATCCTGCAAGGAATCACCATTTACAAGGCCAGAACCGCCATTTGTCTGCCAATCATAAATATATTCAGGCGTTCCTCCGGTAGCATTAAGATGCACGCTACCACTATTATAACCCTGACAGTTGATTGCATAACCCGAATAATCTGAAATTACAGGATTCAACTTCAATTTTTGAGGTTCTGTCAGGTTAAAAGTCCAATTCTTAGTACAACGGCCACCATAGGTCAGAGTAAGATTATATTGCCCTGCAATAAGTCTATCCTGGTTTTGTTCATTGGGTTTTAAAGCTGCATTTCCCGGGCCTGTCCAGGAATATGTATATGTTCCAAAGCCCCCGGAAGGTGAAAGGTGCACAAAGCCATCCTCCTGCCCTGCACAGGATATCTGTCTTCCATGGTAATCCGAAATTTGATTATTCAATATCAATGAATCAGGCTGATGTAAGGATATGGTATCAATTACTGAACATTTTGCAGTATCAATCATCTTAATATAGAAAATTCCTGCCGGAAGATTAGTCTTTGTTGTTGTCCCGGTTATAAAGGATGTATCCGAATTATCTGCCCATTCATATTTATACTGATTCCCCCGTCCTCCACGGATCTGACTCAGCTTAATAAAACCGTCAGTACTGCCGTAGCAGCTGATGTTATATGGGGGATAATATGAGGTATCAATGGTTGCAGATATTTTAAAAGGCTGTTTAATGCTGTCACCAAATTCATAATAACAACCATCTGAATTGGTTACCTTCAATTTGTAAAATCCGGCTCTAAGTTGTTCTATATTCCGCCGGCTGGATGAATACCCCTCAGGCCCTGTCCATGAATAAGAAACAATAGTACTTCCTCCCCCAAAAACAGGGCTGAATGTCCCATTGTTACCACCGAAACAGGTAACAGGCGTAGGATTCAGGGCACTGGTTACATCCGCAGGGCTGGTAAATTTCATGGAATAAGTACTGACACATTTATTTGTATCAACAGCTGTTAGCGTATAAGGCCCTTCAGGTAAATTATAAATGGTATAAACATTGCCCCAGGAAGTGTGGTTAGGACCTGCCCAAGAAAGACGGTAAGCAGGCGTCCCTCCGTTGACCTTTGCCCGGAGCGCACCATCACTGTGGGCCGCACAACTAATATCCTTTTGTCTGACTATTTCCGTAACAAGGGCAGGTGGTTGCTTCAATCTGATGGTATCCTGGTTTTTGCACCCTATATTGTCTGTAACCATCGCCGTATAAAGCCCCGAACGTACATTCGATTGATTTTGCGAAGAAACATTGAAACCATCACTGCCTGTAGTGGAACGGCTCCATGAATAAAGGTATCCGGCGGGATGATAACCTCCACGTGCCCCTAAATGAATCTTTCCGTTGGTACTTCCGTTACAGCTCACACTCCATCCTCCAATTACTGTATCCTTACGCAGAGCAAGCACTATTTTGGGAGCCACCATCACTACTGTCGTATCCGCAATTCCACTTTCACATGAAACAATCTTACTGCTGGGATGTAAAATTGACGGAACAAATTGATAATAAACATATTGAACCGTATCGCTGTTGTTCCGGATGGAATCGGTAAAGCTGAAAACAGAAGTGTCGGTTGCCTGCCTAAAACCGGTTACATTCAAATCTGAAGAAGAAGAATGCACATCATAAGCCCATTGCCCTGTATTGGTATTGGGTGTCGAAACATGCAGGATGCTGCCTTCCTGGAAACAAACAGAATCGCGTATAGCCCAGGATGAAATTCCCGGAGTAGGATTCACCCTCAGATTAAGAGTGGTATCGCGACCAATCAAACAGAAATCATTATGCCCGGGCCGGTTATCTTTTATTTGTGCTATAAAATGATAAGCAACCGTCTTCAGATGCGGGGAATGGTTTATGAGTGTATCCGTGAAATTTCCTACCGGATAGGTACCGGTGATTTTCGATCCACTCATGCTATCGGGTTGAAGGGTTGTGAGATAATACATTTTATCTCCTTTTACTGAACCATTTCTACTACTAATATTGAATTTCACTGCAGTTTCGTTGCACAGGGTATCCTGTGCTTCAACCTTCATTGACGGAAGTGGATTGACATAAACAACAATAGAAGTGTCTTTATCCTGATAGCAACGATGAGCCCCATAACCCGGACGGCTGTCTTCAATATATGGCGTAAAAGTATACCTGATAACCTGGTAACTGGCAGTTTTATTAATCAAAGTATCAGACAGGGTCGCAGGGTTATTAATTCCATAGTCCTTAGCTTCAAGCGTGCTATGGATAGAATCGGTATCATAAGATTTTCGTAAGTTGTACGCCTTGTTTCCAAGCACTTTACCGTTTAAGGTATGCAGGTTAAACACTATCCTGCTGCTGTCACAGAAAATTGTATCAGGTATTTCAACCCTGAGGCGGGATTTCGGGTTCACCCAAACGGCA
>JAUZOH010000476.1 GCA_030706565.1 Bacteroidota bacterium
TTATGGATATATTCCCGCTGCTGAGTTGTAATCTTGACAGAGATATTAACTCTTCGGCAGTATGTAATTGCTTTTTCAATTGAATTGCCATTTGACGCGTGGAGTTAAATTCATTTGATAATTGCATGATTTGCTGGCTGTACTGTGCCTTGAAAAAGCTTTCATAATTTGCACGGGTATTCTCCGAAATGGCCAGTTTCTGGTAATCCAGTTTCTTCTGGTTCCCGTCAAAAATGGGGATGCTGAAATTTAAACCTGCGCTATAGCCGAAATGCTGATATGCGGAAGATAAGGTGCTGCTGTTTAAACCGGCATCGGCAAACCAGCTTAATTTTGGAAGGTATCTTAAATTAACGGCCTGTTTGCTGTTTTCAATTTTGAGGCTGTCAATTTTAAATTGAATGAATAGCGGGGAAGTTTGAAGATTAGTTAAGGTAGCCTGTCCTATTTCAGGAAGGCTTAATACTGCCCTGGCTGTATCCGTTATACCGCAAATTTGGTTCAATCCAAGTATATCTTTTTTGAGCTGGTTGTCAAGCTGCTGAATCAGCATCTCCTGGGTCTGTGTTTCAATAGTGAAGGAAAGAAAATCTGTTTGTTTATATATGCCTTGTTCCACCAGCTGTCTCAATATATCCCTTTCTTCATAAATGATTTTTAGAAATTTTTTGTTGAATTCCAATTCACTGTAATCGGTATATGCTGTGAGATACTGGTCTGTAATCGTGCGTTTCAGGTCGGCTGTTGATATTTTTGTTGCATTGGCCACCGAACGTTTCTGAATGTTTAGGTTTTCGTATTGGTTGGCTAAATTTTTCCGGTTAAAAAAAGGTTGGGAAATGCTTACAACGGATGAGTAATTTCCTCCGTTGGTGATGGCTTCGTCGTAACCAAAGTTCCTGTATGAAGGGGCATACAATATCTGGGCGTTTGCACTTACCTGTGGCATCTGGACCGCTTTGACCGATAAACTGTCCAGGGTGGAAATATCGATACGGTTTGAGTAGTCCTTAAGAAGGGGGCTGTTTTTCAGACCGGCCTGGATATAATCATCGAGGGTCTGGGCCTGTATAAAAGCTTCTGTCAAAAGGGGAAAAGCTACCAGAAATGTTAAATAAACATGAATAATCTTCATCATATCCTGAAATTTTTATCAATAAAAATTGGGATATTTTATTAATAACATTAGACCAGATTAGATCATATCGGGTTTAACGTTAAAAATAATTTTAAATCCTGCAAACTTAGGCCGTGACTTTGGAGAAACTTGGGATTTCATACAAAAAATCACCAAAAATAATAAACAAAGAAAGTAAAAAATTGAATAAACCGTAAGATAAAAACTTAAGACATGATTCAATAAGTTTGGGCTGAATTATAGATGATTACAAGATTTAAGGCTTTAATTTAGATAAAATCGTGAAGATTAAACCACTTCTATTCTCCGTGCTCCTGGCCATTTCATACCCACTTTATACTCTATGATCTCCGTAACTTACTGGTCACTTGCAAGAGGATGAATTAACTGAACGATAAATTAAACCAGTGCTTTTTTTTATTCAAACTCATTTAACCTGAAAGTGTTTGGTGGCAGAAATTGATATTTTTAATCCATTTTAAATATCTTTGCAAACTATGAATAATGGACTAAAAAATATTTTTTAGTCCGGATTGTTTAATTGAAAATTTAATTGTTCAGGATGAAAGAATATAAAAGATATCTTCTTACTGCAGCTTTACCTTATGCCAACGGGCCGGTTCATATTGGCCACCTGGCCGGTGTATATGTACCGGCTGATATTTATGCCCGTTATCTCCGTTTGAACGGGGAAGATGTGAAATTCGTCTGTGGCTCCGACGAACACGGGGTGCCCATAACTATCAAAGCCCGGCAGGAAGGAGTCTCTCCACAGGTAATTGTTGACAAGTACAATAAAATTATTAAGGATTCATTTGCGGAGTTTGGCATTTCGTTTGACATTTATTCGCGTACCACTTCCAAAACCCATGCAAAGACTGCATCCGAATTTTTCCGCAATTTGTATGACAAAGGATTGTTCATTGAAAAGACTTCCGAACAATATTATGATGAAGAGGCTCAGCAGTTCCTGGCCGACCGTTATATCTCCGGCACCTGTCCTCATTGTGGAAACGAAAATGCTTATGGCGACCAATGCGAAAAATGTGGTACTTCCCTTAATGCCACTGACCTGATTAACCCGCATTCGACCATCAGCGGGAGCAAACCTGTTCTGAAAAGTACCAAACACTGGTTTCTGCCTCTCGACAAATATGAAGCATGGCTTAGAAAATGGATACTCGAAGATCATAAGGAATGGAAGACCAATGTTTACGGGCAGTGTAAATCATGGCTCGATCAGGGCTTACAACCCAGGGCTGTCAGCCGCGACCTTGACTGGGGAATTCCTGTCCCTGTTGACGGGGCAACCGGTAAAGTTCTTTATGTATGGTTTGATGCTCCTATAGGCTACATTTCTGCAACCAAGGATTTGACGACGGATTGGGAAAAATATTGGAAAGATCAGGACACCAAGCTGGTCCATTTTATCGGGAAAGACAATATCGTTTTCCATTGCATCATTTTCCCTTCCATGCTGAAGGCCGACGGTTCATATATCCTGCCCGATAATGTACCTGCCAATGAGTTTTTGAACCTGGAGGGGGATAAA
>JAUZOH010000477.1 GCA_030706565.1 Bacteroidota bacterium
TGTACGGCAGATTCCTTTTGTTTTAGGGAGACCAGAATACTTGTACCCCGATTTGAAGATTTTATTGCCCTGGAAAACAGGTAATAAAAAATAAGTTTCAATTTTTCGGCATCTAGCCAAACATAATTTTCTGATGAAGTAACCTCTAAAATCAGTTGAATATTTTTTTGCTCGGCCATACCTTTAAATGAATTAATAACCGATTGAATAAAACCAATTAATTCTATAACCGACACAGATAACTTTAAGGACTTTTGATCCGATTTTTGTAAATCGCTAACATGGTTAATTAATTGCATCAACAAGGAGACATTTTTCTTTATAAGGTTGAGGGAAAGTTTTGAATCTTTAGTTAAATTTTGGGTATGTCCTAATATTATCGTCAAGGGGGTTCTGAACTCATCCCAAATATCGGTGAAAAACATGAGTTTCGATTGATCAGAGGGATCTGTTTCCTGAATTTTTTCAGAAAGTTCCTGAAGGGTATTGTTTTGCTGCGTCAAAGTCAGGGCCTGTTCCTCTACTTTTCCTTGCAAAGCTGTATTGGCCTTTTTAAGCTGTTTTACATGTATCCGGTAAACGGCTCCTGAGACAAAAATAAGAACGATTAATAAGGCTATCGCTGTCAAATTAATGCTGTTTAATATTCCAATCCCAATAATATCCGGCTGATTTAATGGAAAAGGGTTAAAATTAATAGGATGGACCTCGTGCCCGTTAACGGTTATATTTTGTATAACTAGTGCAATAGGCATTTTAAGTAATATATTGTTCAAAATGATTACAAAATAGATAAGTTGTAAAAATATCAAATTCTGATATTTTTTTAATATTTAAATATAAAAACAAAATTGAGACAATTCAACCCTTTTGTGAAACAAATACAACTTTCAACAAATTTTAATAAATCTAATTTTGATCCCAAACTTAATAATTATATCATTATGGTAAAACGAGTATTAATATTATTAGCGATCCTACCTTTATTATTTTCATTTACAACTAATAAACCTACAAATTTGTTTAATGGGAAAAATTTAAAGGGATGGAAAGTCATGAACGGAACAGCCGAATTTAAAGCCCAGGATGGGGAGATTATCGGCACGACCAAGATTGGATCACCTAATACATTTTTGGTTACAGAAAAGAAATTCACCAATTTTATCCTGGAATATGAGATGAAGATGGATGAAGGATTAAATTCCGGAGTTCAGATTAGGAGCAACAGCATTCCAAGTTATCAAAACGGAAGAGTACACGGAACACAAGTTGAGGCCGACGATAGCAAACGTGCATGGTCAGGAGGTATTTACGACGAGGGAAGGAAAGGCTGGCGTTATCCCCTGGAATATAATCCCAAAGCAAAATCTGCTTATGTAAAAGGTGGCTGGAATTCCTTTAAAGTAGTAGCCTACCAAAATCATATCATGACCTGGATCAATGGTGTCCCTGCTGCTAATTTGGTGGAAGAAGATGTGGAAACCGGATTTATTGGTTTACAGGTTCATGCTATTGGCAATAATCAGACTATGGCCGGAAAAGAAGTTCATTTTAAAAATATTTCAATTAGGGAAATAAACGAAAATGACTTTGCTGAGGTAAAAACAGATGCGCCCCAGGTAAGTTTTCTCAGAAATGAATTGACTCCTGAAGAAAAAGCCGATGGCTGGAAATTACTTTTTGACGGAAAAACCACTGATGGCTGGCGCGGGGCCAGACTCGACCACTTCCCTTCAAAAGGATGGGAAATTAAGGAAGATGCACTGATGGTCGATAAATCCGGTGGAAAGGAATCTGCCAATGGCGGTGATATCGTTACTAACGGAAAATTTACAAATTTCGTCCTTATTGTAGATTTTAAAGTTACTAAAGGTGCCAATGGGGGTGTCAAATATTTTGTAAATACCGATCTTAATAAAGGTGAAGGTTCCGCAATCGGTTGCGAATTCCAGGTACTGGATGATGAGAACCATCCTGATGCAAAATTGGGTGTAAAAGGCGACCGGACAGTGGGCTCACTTTATGATTTGATTCCTGCCAACCAAAAAATTTATAATCCTGATTTACCCAGTGTTAAGCTCTTTAATGGAATTGATAACTGGAACAGGGCTATGATTGTTGTGAATGGCAGTAAGGTTCAGCATTTTCTCAATGGCTGCAAGGTGGTTGAATATGAAAGAGGCACTCAGATGTGGCGTGCATTGGTTGCATATAGCAAGTATAGGGACTGGCCGAATTTTGGCGAAGCCAAGAGCGCAAATCTTCTGTTACAGGATCATGGCGATCAAGTTTTTTACCGTGACATTAAAATCAAAGAATTAAACTAATTCCATAAACTGTTCAATATAAATTGCTTTATGCAGTATCGGTTTATGGCCGTCAATTGACGACTGAATGAAAATCATTTGCATAAAGCAGTTTATATTGCTTTGTAAGCAATATGATGGTTTAGAATCCCTCTTGAAAATTAACCATTTTGCTTTGCCGGTTTTTTTCTCAATGTTTTTGTCAGATGGAAATTTTCCATAAAACTATTCCCTGCATGAATTCCTGCATCGATCTCGTACTTCCTGAGATGAATGATGTTGCTGGCGGAGAATTGGCCTTAAAAATTGAAAAGGAAGCTTTGGCTCTCGAAAAATTATTAAGCCGTTTCGATTCACAGGCTGAGGTTTTTAGGGTAAATAA
>JAUZOH010000478.1 GCA_030706565.1 Bacteroidota bacterium
AATATCGTTTCTGGATTTATAGCCGTAAACCCAAACCCCAAAGGCTAAATTCACGGCATTTATATTGTCTCAAATAAATGTTATTTTTGTATTTTGTAAATTCAAATTCACTTCAATATTTTCAGTCATGTTGCTTAAAAATCATTACCGGACCATTATCATTTCCGACGTACATTTAGGGACCAAGGATTCCAAAGCCAAAGAAGTCGTGCGTTTCCTCAAAGCCAACACCTGCGATAAGCTGATTATGAATGGCGACATCATTGATGGCTGGAGACTTAAAAAAACAGGAAAGTGGGGGAAAAAGCATACCCGTTTTTTCAAAACCATTATTAAGATGATGAAAAAACACAAAACCCAGGTTATTTATGTACGCGGCAATCATGATGATTTTCTTGACAATGTTATTCCACTCACGGTTGGTAATTTTTCTGTCGTAAAAGACTATCTGCTTGAAAGCAACGGAAAGCGTTTCTTTGTTACCCCTGGAGATGTTTTTGATACGGTGACCAGCAAATTGAGATGGCTGGCCAAATTAGGAGACATCGGATATACTTTCCTCCTTTGGTTAAATAAGATTTACAACGCCAGGCGGTTGAAAAAAGGATTACCCTATTATTCATTTTCAAAAGAGATTAAACAGAAAGTAAAATCCGCAGTTTCGTATATATCTGATTTCGAAAAAGAATTGGCCAACCTGGCAAAAGGTAAAAACTATGACGGAATTATTTGCGGCCATATTCATCATCCTTCAATAGTCACATATGACAACATCATTTATATGAACTCAGGCGACTGGATCGAATCCTTATCGGCCCTGGCTGAAGATGGAAAAGGCAATTGGAAAATCTTACACTATTCACAGCTTCTTGCTGAAGAAAAAGAAAAACTGGACATCCTTTAACCATCAAGAGAAATTAAAAATAAAATCGGAGACCTTTGCCTTGCAGACAAATGGTCTCCGTTCAAGATAATTCAATGATAAATCTTTCAGTATGAAGAAATAATTTTGTTAGGACTTAGGATCATCCTTTGATAAAATTTTAATCTTTTCCTTTTTAGGGATGTGTTTCAGCACCTTGGCCTCAACGTAGAAAATAATTTCTTCGGCGATACTTTTGCTTAAATCGCCCACCCTATCGAGCTTCCGAATGATAGACAGCACATGAAGGCTTTGTTCAATCTGATCGGGATGCTGTTTGATATACTCTGTTACAGCCATAGCCGAGGTATCATTGGCCTGTTTCAGAATTTCATCCTTTTTAAAAACTTTGCGCGCCAGGCGTGTATCCTCGTTTTCGAACGCAAGGGAAACATCGGCAAAGAGGGCTTCGGCCGTCTCAAACATCTTGAGAATATCTGAAGTTTTTAATAATTCCTTGTCAAAATCGATGCCTGTTTTAATCACAAACTTTGAAATGCTTTCGGCCACATCGCCGATGCGCTCCAGGTTGGAATTGATTTTTAACACAGACAAAACAAAACGCAGGTCGATGGCCACAGGATTGAATAAGGCAATGATGTTCTCGCAGTCCCTGTCAAGCTTCAGTTCATAAGCATTTACGCGCTTTTCGGTAGCAACCACATCGCGTGACAGATCGCTGTCGAAATTGGTCAAAGCCTCCTTGCACTTTGAAAGCTGGTTTTGCACCAAAGCCCACATATCCAGGGTGTCTATTTTGAGCTGTTGAATTTCCGTATCTAAATGTGTCATGATTTCTAGAATTTAATTATTGAAGTTTGAATGTTTCTATTCAATTGTTGATTATCCAAATCTTCCGGTGATGTAATTCTGTGTCTTGGGATTGACGGGATTGGTAAAGATTGTTTTGGTATCATCATACTCAATCATCTCGCCCATGTAAAAAAAAGCCGTTTTGTCACTGACCCGTCCGGCCTGCTGCATGTTGTGTGTTACAATGATGATGGTGTATTGATTTTTCAATTCATAGATCAGCTCCTCAATTTTGTTGGTGGAGATGGGATCGAGAGCCGAAGCCGGTTCGTCCATCAGCAGAATCGAAGGTTCCACAGCTAAAGCACGCGCAATGCAAAGCCTCTGTTGTTGCCCGCCGGAAAGCTCGAAAGCCGATTTCTTCATTTTGTCCTTCACTTCATTCCAAAGAGCCGATTGCTGAAGGGATCGTTCTACCCTTTCTTCAATAAATTTCGGATCTTTAAAACCATTCACCCGTAATCCGTAAGCCACGTTCTCGAAAATTGATTTAGGAAAAGGATTGGGCCGTTGGAAAACCATACCCACATTTTTCCTTAAATCGTCCACTTCCACACTCTTATCATAAATATTCTGGCTATCCACCAAAACGTCACCTGTAATTTTTACTCCACTGATCAAATCATTCATGCGATTGAATAAACGCAAGAAAGTTGACTTCCCGCAACCCGATGGGCCAATCAAAGCAGTTACCGTTTTGGGTTCAACAGCCAGCGAAATACCCTTTAGTGCATGAAAATCACCGTAATATAAATTTACACCTTTAGTTTCAACTTTTGACATGTTCTTCTCTTTAATTCATTTTTACTTTATTGCCAAAATACCTTCTCAATCCATTTGCCAACAAATTAACTATAAGTACAATAGCAATCAACACCAGCGCGGTTCCATAAGCCATTGTCCTGGACTGCTCGATATTTGTCCCGCTGGTGGATATCACGTACAAATGATAA
>JAUZOH010000479.1 GCA_030706565.1 Bacteroidota bacterium
GGGCGTCGCCTATATTGATAAACTACAGGATAAAGTTAAGGTTCTTAAACTTTCAATATAAACAATTACCGGTAAGTCAAGAAAACAATGAAGGATGCACGAACACAGCCAATGGCTGGAAAAGTAAGAATTTGAATGAGACCTTATCACATATTAATTTGCCATTGTGTATTAAATATCTATAAATAAAAATATTAGATATGAAATTCGGTAAAACAATCAAAATATTTCTGATTGATGGAGACCCAAATGGCCGGATGACTTGCGAACTGTCAAACTGGACGGGTAAAGCCTATAAAATTCCAAGAATCAAAATAAAAGATTATACGGATCGCGATTGACAGAATGGAAACTTAAAGACGGACATACCCTGAAAGAATATGAGACAATGGGTAAAAGAATAGTGGTTTTTCCGGCTTTAGCCAAATATTCTGGTATTATTCTGGTATTATTTTGGTATAATGTTGGGCTAAAGCCCAAGAAATACTTTATATCCTTTGCATCCGTCAGCTGAAGCTGACGGCAATGAAAGATAAATCAAGGAAAATGAAAGCTGAAGCTGACGGCAATAAATTCCAAAATCGAGGGCAATGAAAAGCCGAAGCTAATGGAAATAAATAGCAAAATATTATATTAATTGATTCCGGATGATTCTATATCCGGACCTCCTTTAGAATTCCTGAAAAAATATAAAATTCGATACATGGAATTGAAAACATGTTAATCATGTAAATCCTGTCTTTGCATTTTAAGAGACATACCATTTTTCCTTTGCATGTTTTCCAAATGATGACAATGCAATTCGATTTTTAGCTGAAACCTTGGCTTCACAAGAAGAATGGGATTATTCTGATTCACGAACTAAAACCAATAATTTTGACATCTCCAAATTTATTCTAAATCAATAAGTTGAAACATGTGAATCCTTAATAGAATAATCATTAACTTTTGAAACAGTTGATAAACCCTGCATTCTCAGAACCAGGTTTGCAAGTTCTTTGTTGGCCTGGTTATTCAGTGTTTCGTCCCTTTGAAGTTCAAAGAAATCCAATGTGGCAGAACACTCACCGCAGATGTCAATTCCGATGATATCTTGCCTCCTGAGTATTATGGAAAGCAGTTTTTCAAGCTCGCCCAGTGAAAGGGAACCCTGGTCCCAGTTTGTAACAGCCGACTCCGTATTCAGTATATCCTTGTCTACCGAAATATAAACCGGTTCATCGATATGCTCCTGTGCAAATTTTTTCCAGGTTTCTTCATGATCAAGCGATTGTTCGCTGTAAAACTCCAGTTTGCTGTTGTATTTTGTATCAATCGTCTTGATCAACGGTTCAGAGGCCCCGATAATACAAACCTTTTTCACGAAGGGGTTGGTATCCAGCACTTCTTTTACCCAGCAGCCGCAAGAAAGGAGGTTGTCAAACAGGCTGGGCTGCATGTCGGGGTGATGATCAAAGACAACTAGGGAAAAGGGGTATTTTATTTTATCTGTCCAAAGTTTGCTGACATAATGATAGTTGCCAGAATCGATGAAATGTATCCCTTCGGGATCGAAAGGAGAGAGCTTTTCCCTCAGTTTTTTAATGGCTTCTTCGCCACAATAACAGCTCGTTCCATATATTTCACTGCAGTCTAGCCATCTGAACTGAGGGTTGCTCAGAAAACGTTCCTGCTCGTATATATGACTGAAATTCATGATCAAAATTTCCGGTTTCATGATCTTATTCTAACCAAAAACATTCATTATAAAGTTAAGGATTTGACGTAGTGATGATAAACTATGAGAAAATAATGCATCAACAATACCTTTAACGTTGAATCATTTTTCCATAGCCCTGCTTTTCAAATCTGCAGGCATTTTTTCAATGGCATAGCGCAAAGCGGTACGGGGCATAACAGCTTTATTTTTCATCACATAGTCAAAAACCTTATCCTGGTTTGCCTGACTGACGACTTTAAGCACCCAGCCGTAACCTTTCTGCACCAGATCTTCCTTGTCCATGAGCAAAATATCAGCAATCTCAAAAATATCATCCAAAAACTTGCCCTTTCGGGCAGGAACAATCAAAGATACAGCCGCTGCCCGGCGAATCCACCGGTTGTTCGACCTTGCAAAATCCTTTAGCCGTTCAATATATCCGGGATACATTTCAATAAATTCCCCTACCGTGTGGTTACATAGGGTATCGCAACTTGCCCAATTATCCACATACTGGTTTATCCATCTTTCAAATAGTTGAAAATCCTCCGGTTTATATTCTTTATGAACAGTATACGACCAATTGCAGGCAATGATTGATTCTTCCCAATATCCTGATTGCCATAAACATTCGCACAATTCAAATATTTTTGTTTTTGTCCTGGGATCAATGAGTTTATAAAACTCTTTGCTGATTTTGTTGACAACCGGAACTTTTACACCATAACTTTTAATTGTTTCTTTAAAAAAACGCTGACTGCTTGCCAACGTTTTTTCGTCGCTGTTGTTTTTAAGTTCTTCCCGGATTTTTTCGAGTAGTTTTTCCATAATCGACTAATTATCAATATTTTTATTCTGAATCTTTATTTAATTACCTGTAATTCTTTCAATATTTTTTTTGTCAGCTCTATCTGATAATTATTTTTCAAGTCACCTAGGTTACGAACAATTAAGTTCATGGCAAATATTTTTGTTCCTGA
>JAUZOH010000480.1 GCA_030706565.1 Bacteroidota bacterium
AATGGTAAAGCCCCAGGTGCTGGTGTTTCCGCTGTTGTCGTAAGCTGTCCAGGTAATAAGGTTCGCTCCTTTGGATAAAACAACGCCTGCCATGGAGGTCGTTGCGTCTGTACCTACCTCAGTTCCACTGTTGATCTTATAGGTTAGTTTGGCTATCCCACAGGCATCGCTGACTGTAGTCGGATTAAATTCCCTGTCTTTGACAGTGTACGTGCAGGCCCCGGCATCCGTATTCCGGTTGCCGCTGGGGGCTGTTCCGGAAATAGCTGGTTTCTCCGTATCTTTCAGGGTTAAAGTAAAAGAACAAAGTGCCGAGTTATTGCTGGCATCGGTTGCTGTAATGGTTATCAGCTGGGTAGTCCCATTCCCGCTTAAAACAGTAGCCGGCGAGGGATTCTGACTAAGGGTAATAGATCCTGAGGCCGTACAATTATCACTTACCGTCACATAACTTCTAAAGTCCGGCAATGAAACAGTACAATTGCCGGCATCCATGGCTATATTCTGATCTGATGGACAATTTTCAATGGTCGGATTGACATTGTCTAAAGTCACCGTATAAGCCTGATCGGCAGAACAATTTTTATCACTGATGGCAATGACAGTATATTGAGTTGGGGAACTGATTGAAGTAGTAAAAGGCAATACTCCAATTTGCGTAGTTTTTGCCTGATTCCAAAGTTCGAATGAACTGCCATGGGTAGCTGTGGCTGAAATCGTAAAATTTGAACCAGGACAAACAGGTGATGAAGGAGAAATGATAATATTTGAAGGAAGAGGATCAATGGTGATGATAGCCGTTTCAGGACTGATTTCTAAAGAATTTCCTAAATAATCGGTGACAGAGATCAATGAATAGGTAGAAGTGGTTGCCGGTTGAACCGTAATTACTTTTTCAGAGGTATAGCCATTTTCTGTATATTGATTAATTCCATCGCTATAAACCACAGTATAAGGACTTGTTCCTGAAGTTATGGTCACACCAACGGAAGTATAGCCACCGCTGCAAATTTCAGAAGGAGAATTTGAATGAATAATACAATTCTGTGCAATTACTTTGTTTCCAAGCAAAAGCAAAAAAGCGTTTACAAATACAAATATAAATATTTTGTTAACGTTTAAATGTTTTTTAAAATCACAAGTAGGGATAGTCGTAAAATGAATCATCATTAAAATATTTATAAATGAAAATTTTATTGAATCCCGATCTTACTTTACTCTATGAAAAAAACTTCTATTTTTTTGCTTGTTGTTAATTTTTTAGACGTTAAAATTTTATTTTTAAATTTGATGATCTATGATTGGGGAATTCCAGTCATGTATATTTGATATAGAAATATACTAAAAAATGAAGAAGGAAACTTAAAAAATTTGACCAAGAAATGATACTCCGATATTTATATTTTCAAAAATTCGATCAATACTAAATCAGGCTATTCCTTTCGATTATTACCATTTTATGAATATCAATTTTTGTTATGTTAATTGATTGAAATACATCATTAATAATTTTGGTGAATTCTGAATTTTAAAGAATAATAATAACTTTGAAAAAATAACAATCATAATTAAAATAATGAAAAATAAAATTTTACCCAAACTTTGGTTTATTCTTCTATCCGCTTTATTTTTCGATGCTGCCATGGGACAAAGCCCAGCCAGGATATGTTCCCCTGATAGTTTTTCCTGCCACACCAAAAAAATCATCTTTTCCCTTACCCAGGGGGGCAATTCAAAAAGATTCAGGACTTTGAAAAAAAGCTTTTTAAATGACAGCAGTAAGAATATTTTCATACATAAACAGGCAATTGACTGGCTGGGGCTGTACAGGAATCTTTATGTAGATATCAATGGAAAGACGGACAGCATGGTTTATATTACTTGTCATTACGACAAAGCAGATGGAAATCTTTTCATGCTTGTAAGTGTTTTGTTAAATGGTTCACTTGATTTTTTCCTTTCTCCTGCTTATTTCAGCAAAGGGGCCTATGACAATGGAACAGGCTGTGCCGTGGCACGTGAACTAATCAGGCAGATGCAACAATACAATCCTCATTATACTTACAGATTCTTATTCACCGGTCAGGAAGAAGAAGGCCTGCGAGGTTCAAGAAGGCATGTTTCAGGTTTAAGCAAAAAAGAATGGAGTAAAGTGGTTTATGCCGTCAACATTGACATGATAGGTGAAAAAGGAAACAAAAACCTGTACGTTTCAGCAGATGTAAGTGATTCGGCCCTGGTGATGCAAGTTTTCAGGATATCGCTACTCAATCACCTTAATCTTTCATTCAATGCGATCAAGAAAACCGGGGGAACCAGTGATTTTGAATCATTCAAGGGTCAGAGCTTTTGTAAGGATTTTTTAAAAAGTTTTGAATTCAATCTGCCAGGAGCCTTCCTCCCGCAACGAAGTTATTTCACTTCCAGAAAAAAAGCCGTTCCGGTTATAAACTTTACAGATTCATGTAGATTCGGCATTTCCGATATGCTTTCCATTTACTCTCCCTTTTCTTTTGGACATGAGCACAGCTATAAGGATAAACCCTCAAGAATTGACTATAACAGGCTTTATAACTATTACCAATTGATCTGGCATTTGCTGGAAAGTAAAGACATTGCTTTGAAAAGATAAACAATCAGAACAATACACGAACAATTAAACATTAACACATAACA
>JAUZOH010000481.1 GCA_030706565.1 Bacteroidota bacterium
AATCATCATTCCACCGGGGAAGGCATAATTTTCCAATAAAACCTGATGAATAATACCTGCTCCCGGTTTCCAGAAACCTATTCCATATTTATTGGTCACAGACGACAGGAAATCATAAACTTCTTTATTGATTTCCAAGGCATTTTTTAAATCTTCGGCTGCACCGTTTTTGGCTTTTATTAAATGATCGCAGTGAACAGTAGCAGGTACGGCAGTTCTTTTTCTTCCGGCCTGCATAAACTGCAGCAATGCCATCTGCGCCGTTGCATCCTGCATAGCAACACGATCGGGATTAAAGTTGACATAGTCTCCACCTCTGGTAAAAATATGGCTGTGGCTTTCCTTAGACAAATGAGCATAAAGTATTTTTTCTGTCAGACTCATAGGCCTGCCAAGTAATTCCGAAGCTTTCTTAACCTTAGCCGGCATCTCTTTATAAAATGCCCGGATTGTAGTGATATCAAATGCCATAATAATATTTTTTCAAAGTGAATTTCCCAATAAAACTAATTATCCATTTATTCTTACATTCTTTTGCAAATATATACAGTATGCTTGAAATTTCATGCAAAAGTCAAAAACTATCAATAAAATTAAAACATAAAAAGTGCATTTTTAAAATCAGATTTCAGTATAGAGAAATATATTTTCTTCTGATTTATAGGAGATTATTTTAATTTTTCATTTGTAGATAAAAAAAAATGATTATTTTTAATCAGTTGTTAGAGGGTGTTTATAACAAATCCACCAAAGATCCAGAGAATGAGAATAAAAGGATTATTTTCGGAAAACCTTAAGATATCGCTTAAATCGATAAGGGCCAATCTAATGAGGACAACCATTACGGTGCTTATTATTTCGTTTGGAATTATGGCACTGGTGGGTATACTTACCGCAATTGATTCCATTAAAAATTCCATCAACAACCAGTTTGCCAGGATGGGGGCCAACACTTTCAGCATTACCAGCCGGCCAATTCATTTTCATCATGAAGGGCATAGCCGCGTAAAAAATTTTGATAACATAACCTATTTCCAGGCCAGGAGCTTTAAAGAAGAATATAAATTCCCCGCCGTGGTATCTATTACTACAAATGCAACAGGAATTGCAACCCTAAAATATCATAGCAAAAAAACCAATCCCAATGTCAGGGTGTTGGGAACCGATGAAAACTATGCTTTCACTTCGGGTTACGAAATCAGCCGGGGAAGGAATTTTTCAGAAGAGGAAATACAATCCAGTCGCCACGTTACCGTGGTAGGATCAGAAATCATCAAAAATCTTTTTGAACCCGGTGAAAATCCTATTGATCAGGTGATTTCTATTGGAAGCGGGAAATATAAAATTATTGGGGTTTTTAAAGAAAAAGGATCTACCATGGGTGGTATGGGCGACCGCTTTTGTCTGCTTCCTTTTACCAATGTAAGGGAATATTTTCCATTACCTAACAGGAATTTCACAATAAGTGTAACCCCACATGATGGCAAATTGCTGGATATTGCAATTGGAGAAGCCGAAGGCATTTTCAGGGTAATTAGGAAGCTGAATATAAAAGACGATTCGGATTTTTCGATTGAAAAAAGCGATAATCTGGCCAACATGCTCATTGAAAATCTAAAATACGTAACCATTGCAGCTACAATCATTGGAATCATCACCCTGTTTGGAGCCGCCATTGGCCTGATGAACATCATGCTGGTTTCAGTGACCGAACGTACTCAGGAAATCGGAATAAGGAAAGCAATTGGAGCCAAGGCCCAGCTGATTAAACAACAATTTCTGATCGAAGCCATCATGATTGGACAAATGGGAGGGTTTCTGGGGATCATTCTTGGAATCCTTATTGGCAACTTTGTTTCTTTCCTAACCCATTCAGCATTTATTATTCCATGGTTTTGGATTTTAGGGGGTGCAGTGCTTTGCTTTTTTGTAGGCCTGGCTTCAGGATATTTCCCGGCCGTGAAGGCATCCCGCCTTGATCCGATCGAATCGCTGCGCTATGAATAAAATATTTAAGGACCAATATTTATAAACAACAAATCATGCAGGATTTAATTATTGAAAAGACGAATAATTTTCCATCCGTGCATTTTAGCCCTTCAACAGGGATATTAAAATTTGAGGGCCGGTCCATACCCGAAGATGCGGTGAAATTTTACAGTCCCTTGTTGGAATGGATCAAGGAATATTTTAAAAATCCCTCCGATAAAACAAGATTTGATATCCATTTGGAATATGTGAACAGCGGATCTTCAAAATTCCTTTGGTCTATTTTAAAATATGCGGAAATTTCGCAAAAAAAAGGGAAGGATGTAATTGTGGATTGGTTTTATGATGAAGATGATGAAGCCTTGCTGGAATTGGGAGAACAAATTAAATCGTCTATAGAACTTCCTTTCCACATCATTGAAATTAACTAATAACATATAACAAAAAAGCTGCCCTTTAGCAGCTTTTTTTGTTATATGAAAGTAATCAAATTACTTTACAGTATCCATGTGTTTGATCAATTCAAGAACTTTGTTGGAATATCCCCATTCGTTATCATACCAGGAAATAATCTTAACAAAATTATCATTCAAAGCAATACCTGCTTTAGCATCAAAAATGGAAGTGTGAGAATCACCCAGGAAATCGCTGGAAACGACATCGTCTTCAGTATAACCCAGAAT
>JAUZOH010000482.1 GCA_030706565.1 Bacteroidota bacterium
CAAAACAGCGAAAAAGTAAGAATTAAAAATACTATTTTAAATTTACCCTTCATAGTCAATTCTAACATTATAATCAACATTTGAACAATTAAACTATTATAAAATGTTTGAAGTTGTTTAAGGTTGTTTGAAATGGTTTGAGATTGCTCAAGATGGCTCAATAAATTTTTAAACTTTTGAACCTTTAAACTCTCAAACCTTTGAACCTTTAAACCTTTGAACTCTCAAACCTTCAAACCTTCAACCCTTCAATCGGATTATTTATATTTTCTTACCCTAAACAGGTCAAATTTACTAAATTGTTTATTTTTCCTTTCCAGGACAAAAAATTCAACAAACAGGAACAACATCACCATCAACAAAACAGATTGATATTGTTCATTATAATCCGAATAAATATTCCCTTCCAGCTGTTTCTTTTGCATCCGGTTGATCTGGTCAAAAATAGTGTTCAACCCCATGTCGGTATTTGAAGCCCTGATATATGAACCATTTCCGGCTGCAGCAATTTGTTGAAGGGTATTTTCATCAAGTTTAGTAATGACCACATTGCCGTCCTTATCCTTCAAATAATTTTTAGAATTATCATCTCCAAGAGGGATGGGAGAACCCTGGGGGCTGCCGATTCCAATGGTATGGACAATAATCCCATCGCCGGCAGCTTTTTTGGCAGCACTTACCGCATCATCCTCATGATTTTCCCCATCTGTAATCACAATAATGGATTTTTTCAATTCTTCATTGGGATTAAAAGAATGGGAAGCCAGGTCAATAGCAGCTCCGATAGCAGTTCCCTGACGGGGGACCATTTTCGTATTGATGGTGGAAAGGAACATCTTGGCCGACACGTAATCGGTTGTGATAGGCAGCTGAATATAAGCATCCCCGGCAAAAACGATCAGTCCGATCTGATCATTTTCAAACCTGTCGACCAGCTTTGAAATAGATTCTTTTGCCCTTTCCAAGCGGCTGGGCTGGATATCCTGTGCCATCATACTGTTTGAGACATCCAGGGCGATAATGATCTGAACTCCTTTCCGTTTTACTTTTTCAACTTTGGTACCGAACTGTGGCCTTGCAATTGCAAAAATAAGAGCCATAAAGGCAACTAAAAGCAATACAAACTTAATCACTGGTCTTTGTGGCGAAACCATCGGCATCAGATTTGAAATCACCGGCAGATCACCAAATTTCTCTAAATCCTTCTTCTTTTCCCTGCGCAAAAATAAATACATCAGAAACAAAACAGGAAGCAGAAATAAGAAGTACAAAACAAAACTGTTTGCAAAACGAAACATATATCTGTTTATTTTAATGTAAATTCAACGTATATCAACAATTAAGGGATACTCCGGAAAGTAGTTTCCCTTAATACAATTTCAGAAAGCAGCAATATGCCGGCCAAAATAGCGAACCACATATATTCGTCATACTTTTTGTTTAATTCCTTAACATCAATTTTAGATTTCTCAAGTTTATCAATAGACTGATAAATTTCCTTCAGCTTACGGTTATTGGTAGCCCTGAAATATTTCCCGTCAGTCATTTGAGAGATTTGACTCAGCAGTTGTTCATCAATTTCAACAGGCATATTCTGCATCTGGACGCTGCCATCAGGGGCAGGGACAGGATAAGGAGCATTTCCTCTGGTTCCCACGCCTATGGTATAAACCCTGATATGGAACATCCGGGCAATTTCAGCTGCAGTAAGCGGGGCAACAGTCCCGGTATTGTTTACCCCATCTGTAAGCAGGATGATCACTTTACTTTTTGCTGTACTTTCTTTCAAACGGTTGACTGCAGTGGCAAGTCCGTCACCTATTGCCGTTCCGTCCTCAAGCATCCCGCTTTTGGTGCTTTTCAACATATTGATCAATACCCCGTGGTCGGTAGTCAACGGGCATTGAGTAAAACTTTCGGCACTGAAAACGACTAAACCGATCCGGTCGCTTTCGCGGCCTGAAATAAAATCTGTGGCAACATTTTTGGCAGCCTCAATCCTGTTGGGAGAAAAATCTTCAGCCAACATACTGCTGGAAATATCCATAGACAGCACAATATCAATACCCTCGGAGGAAACATCCTTCCAACGGTTGGAAGATTGAGGACGGGCAACGGCAATAATCAGCAATATCAGGACTGCTACCCTTAAAATAAAAGGTAAATGCCTCAATCTGTATTTTATGCTTTTATTCGCCTTGGATAATCCTTGGGTACTGGACAGCTGAAGTGTAGGTATAGTATTTTGCCGTTTTTTTACATACCAAACAATCATCGGTATGATCAACAGCAACAACCAAAAATATTCCGGATTAGCAAATGTTATAGAATGCATGGATCAATTTAGTTTTTTAAATCTTTTATGTCAGGTGATGTTTCGGCTTTTCGCGACTTATCCTGTTCATCTGTAAAAGGTTGGGTATTTTTTACAAACAGAAGGGCATTGGAAAGACTAAGTTCATTTTCTTCCGGCAAAGGGTTCTCCTTCGCAAACTTAACCAAATCGGCCAATGTAAATATCTGTTTCAACAGATTGAAAGAAACCTCATCTTCAAACCCTGAATTTTTAAGCGACTGTAAAATCTCTTCACTGGTCTGTTCCAAAGTTTTAACATGAAACATCCGGTTCACATATATCCTGATGATTTCCGTGATAATCGTATG
>JAUZOH010000483.1 GCA_030706565.1 Bacteroidota bacterium
CCAGACCTTCAGCAATTACAGGCCAATCCGTTTATTGCAGAGGTACTGCCTGCCATCAGGATGATTTTATCGGAAAATCAGGTAAAGGTTACCCGTTTCATCAACAATTCACTGGTAGCACCCTATTATGCCGATAAAGCAAGCTATGAAAAGATTTCCTCCCCTTTTATTCCGGATCAAATTGTATATTGCAAGGCAAAATCCTTATTTTTGGAAATTTCGGGTACGGACACGGCGGAGAAAATCATTGATTCCTTCAAGTCAGCACTCGATCAGTTCAACAAAAAATACAATTATCTTCCTAAAATTATTATCCTGCAAGGGACAGGTGTTGTCATTGCAGATGAAAGCAGCCATTCAACGGATATCGATGCCGATGTATTCGAGGACTTCCTGAAAATCAGGTTTTATTCCGACAATTTTGGAGGTCCGAAATTCCTGAATGAAAGAGAAATCGCTTTTATTGACAACTGGGAAGTAGAAAATTACAGGCGCAAAGTTTCGACTGGTAAAAACGGGAGAGGTAGAGTTGAAAATAAAATTGCTGTGATCACAGGTGCTGCCCAGGGATTTGGAGCAGGCATAGCCGAGAATCTTTTTAATGAAGGTGCAAATATCGTCATTGCCGATTTGAATGAAACCACAGGCAAAGCCTTTGAAAGCAAATTAAACGGAAACAAAAAGAAAAACAAGGCCCTGTTTGTAAAAACAGATGTTTCGAACCCCGAGTCCGTTCAAAATCTTCTTTTCGAAACAATTAAAGAATTCGGAGGGCTGGATATTTTCATCAGCAATGCCGGCATTTTAAGGGCTGGCGGATTGGACGTCATGGATCCCAAGACTTTTGAGATAATGACCAAAGTAAATTATATAGGTTATTTTATCTGCGCCAAGTATGCCTCCCATGTGCTTGAACTTCAGTCAAAATACAAAAAAGACTATTTCACCGATATCATCCAGATTAATTCAAAATCAGGATTAAAAGGCAGTAACAAGAACTTTGCCTACGCCGGAGGTAAATTCGGTGGAATCGGTTTAACCCAGTCGTTTGCCATGGAACTGATGCCCTTTAAAATCAAGGTTAATTCCGTATGCCCGGGGAACTTCCTGGATGGGCCGCTATGGTCAGATCCGGAAAAAGGATTATTCGTGCAGTACCTTAAAGCCGGTAAAGTACCGGGAGCCAAAACCGTGGAAGACGTCAGGCGGTTTTACGAAAACCAGGTACCTGCCAAACGGGGCTGCACCATTAAAGATGTGATGAAAGCCGTATTCTATATTATAGATCAGGAATATGAAACAGGCCAGGCAGTTCCTGTAACCGGAGGACAAATTATGTTAAGCTAGTATTTTAAATAAAATACCTTTAAAGTGCCCTTAAATGGGCACTTTTTATCTAAAATATATAAATTTGGAAGAAACTGCTTTTGATTTATAGCGGAAAAAATAGGTTTAGAACAAAAACAAATCATGAACCACTTGATATCACTCAAAAACAAAATTAAATTTAAAAAGGATAATCTCTTACTGATCATCGGACAATTAGCTTTTGTCATCAGCATCCTTTTATTCCAATTTGCTCCACATAAATCCTATTTTTTATTCCTGACCGGATTTTCCTGTGGTCTGGGGATAGTGTTCAATATTTCCTCTCTACTCAGGAAAAGAAGGATAAAGAACAAAATTTCAGCCAATCTCCGATTTTAATTTTGATAAACTAACCATAAAAGTATAATGGATATAAAACAATTAAACCGCTTATATGGCATTCCGGGCCATATTGAATTCATAGAAGGAAAAGGAAGCCTGATCATAGCCAAAGTCAGCAATAACCAGGCAGAGGCCGTTATCTCATTATATGGCGCCCATATCTTAAGTTTCCAGCCCAAAGATCAAAAAGACATTTTATGGATGAGCCCTCAAAGCTTGTTCGAAAAAGGGAAACCCATTCGCGGCGGTATCCCGGTTTGCTTTCCCTGGTTTGGGCCAAACCCGGAAGACAAGCAAAAACCCCTGCACGGTTGTGCCCGCCTGAGCGATTGGGAAGTGCTCAAGACTTCATCCCTGAATCTTGAAGAAGACGAAACCATCTTAGTCTTGGGTTTAAAAAGCAATGACTACACCCTGTCCTTGTGGCCATTTGATTTTTCAGCAGAAATGGTTATTAAAATAGGCAAAAAGCTTGATGTTACATTGAGTTATACAAACACCGGAACTAATGCATTCACGGCTACTAATGCACTTCACAGTTATTTTAGCGTAAGCGATGCAGGAGAAATAGGTATTTCAGGACTGGAAGGGCGCCACTATTATGACCATACCGTTTTTGCTAAAGAAGCCAATACAGTCCAGGAAGAAAAAATCTTAAAAATTTCCAAGCAAGAAGACCGTATTTATATTAATCAAACCGATGACTGCCTGATAACCGATCCGGGATGGAAACGCAGCATAAGGGTAGAAAAGCGGAACAGCAAAACCACCGTAGTTTGGAACCCATGGACTGAAAGTGTCAAAGGAATGAACGACATCCCGGATGAAGATTACAAATCATTTGTCTGCGTTGAAGCTGTAAACACCCATGAAGATGCCATCACCCTGAAACCCGTAGAAAAACACCCGCTTTCCACAATCATCAGCATAGAATGAACTTTCCTGACC
>JAUZOH010000484.1 GCA_030706565.1 Bacteroidota bacterium
AGATTGATTTTATGGCTGGCGAATGAAAGCGGATTATACCTGAAACGGACAAAATAGGAAATGAAATCTTTATTTAACGGAAGGAAGTTGTTTAGTGGCTGATTGTGATAAATGTCTAATTTTCTAGCTGTTTTCCAACCATTTTAAAAATTGCGGCATCTTCTCTTTACTTACTGTTAAAGTCTCTTTAAAGGGAACAGTAATGTTGATCGATAGTTTACGGGAAAAATAATAGGACGCATTTACAACTACCTTCCGGTTTAAAAGACATTGCCGGTTTATGCGGAAAAATTTTTTCCCGGCTATTTGTTCCAACTCCTCCATGTTCTTGTTGACGGAGTATATTTTTTTATCAGTGGTGAGTAAATTTATTGTCCCGTTTTCGATATAAAACAAAGCGATATCGCTGAATTTAACCGGGATGATTTTATCTTTATGATGTACAAGAATTGACGCTGATTTTGGCTCTTCCCTGTTTTGTAATATTTTTAATAAGTCGTCATATTGATGGAAATTGGCAGAAAAACTCTGGCGAAGGATGTTATACTTTTTTAATGCATTTTCAATGGTTTGAGCAGTGAATGGTTTTAAGATATATTCAATGCCATTTGCCTTAAATGCATTTAAGGCATATTCGTCATAAGCGGTGCAAAAAATGACCGGAGCAGCTATAGAAACCGATTTGAATATTTCAAAACTCAGGCCGTCGCCTAATTGGATATCACTGAAAATAAGGTCAGGAATATCGTTGGCCCTAAAATAGTAAATAGCTTCTTTCACAGAATACAGTATTGCCACAATTTTGGCAGCAGGTTCTGCGGTTGTGATTGTTTCAGCCAGGTCTTCGGCTGTAAGCCGTTCATCTTCTATGATTATGATGTTCATCTTCTAATATTTTAATACTCACTGAAAAAGTCTTTTCATTTTCTTCAATGATTAAATCATTATCAGATAAAAGGCGGTAACGTTCCGATAAATTTGCCAAACCACTGCCTGTTGAATTTTCGGTGGATGTTTTCCTGTTAAGGTTATTTGTGACCTTTATCCATTCTTTTTCCTGTTTAACTGTAATATTTAAGGGAGATTCACCGGTCAGTTCATTATGCTTTATTGCATTTTCCAGCAAAGGCTGGATGGAGAAAGACGGGACAAAACCATTTTCCTGCTTTTCCCTGGAGATTTCGATGGAATAAACGAGCGCATTTCCAAAACGGATTTTTTGCATGTTCAGGTAATCCAGGCAAAGTTTTAATTCATCTTTCAGGCGTATGACTTTTATATTGTTGGTTGATATGGATGCCCTCAGGAAATCTGATAAATGGACCAGATATTCTTCTGCTGTCTGGGGCTCTCTTTTGTACAATGATTTGAGGGTATTGAGCGCGTTGAACAGGAAATGGGGATGAATTTGTTGTCGCAGCAGTTGATTTGCTGCTTCTGCATTGACCGTTTTCAGCCTTGAAATTTCCAGGTCGGTATTTGCCTTATCGTTTTGAAGGATGATGTAATTCTGCAATATGATGAAGAGTGCGTTGATCAACATGATCAGAATGAAAACAATGATTTTTGTCCCGTTGATGTTAAACATGTAATACACCCATTTATCGTAATGAACAAATAAAATAATAGTAATAGTACATACAAAGAAACCGAGAATACTTCCTAAAACAATACGAAGCCAGTTAAAAATCCGGGAATGCATATCGAATCTTTCTTCGAGAAATAAAATCATTCCGAGGTTGACAATTCCTGTTAAGGTTGTGACTAAAAAAGAAACCAGGGAATAAATGAGGGCCCTGTTGAGATCTCCAACTTTTGCATCTAGAAAAATATATAAAAATATGACCAGACAGCTTATGATGGCTGTATAAAAATAAACCCCGGCTAAATTTTTTATTGGTAATTTTGTCTTCATCATGCAACAAAGATATTTGATTTATAATTTGTCGGGCAGTATTTTATCCCGAAACGGACAAAAAGGCAAATGAGTTATTTCAGAAATTAATTAAGATATTCATTTTTTTGAATAAATTTGCAATCTGCTTTTAGCAGGAAAATTGAATAATTTCCGAAATAGTCTGAAAGCGACTGGAAAAAAGTAAATGGCTTCGTAGTTCAATTGGATAGAATGTCAGATTCCGGATCTGAAGGTTGGGAGTTCGAGTCTCCCCGAGGTCACAAAACAAAGGGCTGTCCAAAAAGAAAAAGGACAGCCTTTTTTATTCAAAAAACTCCTAAATATCTGGGGTGGTAAGTTTACCACTAAGGCACAGAGAACATAGAGGAATATTTCTCATTATTTTTATGTGCTTTTAGTGTCTCAGTGTTTGTATTTTCTGAATTTACCCCATCCCCTTAAAATGGGCCATGACGGGATACTGATTAATTGAGGAACTGAGTTTAATTTAAAGTGTCATATACCAAACCTTCACTTTCTTTCTATTCAAAAGTATTCAGGAAAAGGAATAATTCCTTATTTTGTGATATTGGGCATAATTATTAATTAAAGTTTCGCAAGTAAATATCTCCCTGAACGGAATAAAATTTAACAACTGAGATTTATTGTTCATCATGTCACATAGAAATAATGAGAAATATTCCTCTGTGTCTTCTCTGTGTACCTCTGTGTTATTGTA
>JAUZOH010000485.1 GCA_030706565.1 Bacteroidota bacterium
AAGGAGATAAATTATGAAAATGGAACTTAAGAAGAATTTTCGTTATTCGTTAATTGTTCCCACCAGTATGGGTGTTCGTATCACCCCAGCCAACGGACAACCGGTTAATAGCAGTGATACCTTTTTTATGCAGGCCACCAGTGCAGAGACTAACGTTGCCAGTATAGCTTCATACCTCGGACTTCCCGTAAAAGTATTGACTACTTTTGTAAAGGACAGTCCCATTGCTCAATTTATAAAAAATAATCTTGCCAGCCGGCACATGATGTACGAAGGCAAAGAAGTACCACAAGGCGGACCCTGGGGCTACCGTCACCAGTTTAATATCGCAGACAGCGGGTTCGGTTCACGTGGCCCGAGAGTACAAAACGACAGGGCTGGTGAAGTTGGCCGCACCCTCAATGCAAACGATTTCAATCTTGACAAAATCTTTGGAGAAGAAGGTGTACAGATCGTCCATTTATCCGGATTGATTTGCGCATTGTCGCCCGAAACCAGTAAATTTTGCCTGGAGCTTGCAAGAGCAGCCAAAAAATATGGTACCCGCATATCCTTCGACCTCAACTACAGGGCTTCGTTCTGGAAAGGCCGCGAAAAGGAACTCAGTGAAATTTTTGCCGAAATTGCCAGTATCTCCGACATCCTGGTAGGTAACGAAGAAGACTTTCAGCTTTGCCTGGGTATCAAAGGGCCAGAAGCAGGCGGTAAAGACATCGCAGCCAAAATCGAAAGCTTCAAAGAAATGATTACCCGCGTGAAGAAAACCTTCCCCAACGCCTCTGTATTCGGGACCACCCTGCGCGAAGTGGTTAACACAAACACCCATCGCTGGGGAGCCATCATGCTCGAAGGCGAAAACTGGCAGGTAATTGAACCCCGTGAAATCCACGTTCTCGACCGCATTGGTGGCGGTGATGGTTTTGTCGGTGGTATGCTTTATGCCATCCTCAAAGGCTGGGAACCTGAAAAATGGATACAGTTCGGCTGGGCAAGCGGTGCGCTGGCCACTACCTTCCTGACCGACTATGCACAACCTGCCGACGAAGAAATGATCTGGAGCATCTGGGAAGGTAATGCACGGGTAAAACGGTAATATTTATTTCATAAAAAATGTTGTAGAGGCGCAATATCCTGTGCCTCTATAACATTTTTTTATTTTGCAGAAGTTTTAATGCCTGAAAGGGGTATTTACCCTGAACCTCCCGCGAATTGAATCGAGTTTGTTGATCAATGGCCTGATCGGCTGAATTGCCGCCGAGTCCCCCATGCCAAACCTGATATGATGATAATAAGAACCCTGACGAACCGTGATCCAGGTATCGCAACCATCAAGGCAAATATCACAACTGTTCAGGTTAATCTTTTGGAATTCGTTCAGGTCAAGTTTTGAAACCAAGTTGTCCCAGTCCTGTTTATTCGTTAACGTATCAATCTTGATTTCATTCGAACTGCTGCAGTACCTGCCGTTATAATCATAATGAGTCTTATCCTCAGCAATTACCAAGGAGTCCTCCCCCACGCACCATCCGCAAACCGTTCCTATCGTAATTTCCAGCTTGTTATTTTCATTCTCTTTCTTGCAGGAAGAAAAAAGGATTAACAGAATAAATCCAAGGTTAATTAGAAATATCTTCATCATATTTTTTTCTTTAAGATAAATTTCAGGTCAATTTGGTTGCTTCAATTTTTCCAAATCCCAATTTCCTTTTGACAATTCACAAACAAAAGCGATGTTAAAGGATCTAATAAATTTAATTATTATTAAAAAACAGAAATACAATATATTAACTTTATCGTAGGGATTTTTAAATACATTTCGTATAATCACGAAATATATTTCATATATTTGCGAAATATAAAAATAAAAAAATGAGTACAGTCATTAAAATTTTGGGAATGGGTTGTTGCAACTGCAAAAACCTTGAAAAGGCCACACGGAACGCAGTAGCCGAACTAGATATCGATGCGGATATTGAAAAGGTAGAAGATATTCAAAAAATTATGGGATACGGTGTCATGAGCACACCGGCCTTGGTAATTAACGAAAAAGTGGCTTTATATGGCCGGGTTCCCAGTGTACCTGAATTAAAGGATATTATTAAAAAATTTATATCATGACTAAGGAAAGCATGGCTTTTGCACAGGAAGATGAAATGATTGCCCGGTTTGCAAAAGCGCTTAGCCATCCTGCACGGGTATATATTATGCGTGAACTTTCAAGTTTATGCGGTTGTTGTACAAGCGGGGAATTTTTTAAGAACCTTCCCATTGCAAGATCCACCATTTCCCAGCATTTAAAGGAACTGAAACTTGCCGGATTAATCCAGGGACAAATCACCCCGCCTTACATCAAATATTGCGTTAACCGTGAGAATTGGGAACTTGCCCAAAAATATTTTGGAGAATTATTTAAACAGTAATTATTTATCAAAAACATTTCGTGTTTTTGCAAAATCAAGAAATATCATATTTAAATCCTTAATTCAATAATTTATGAAAAACATTATTCTCTTGTTCGCCATTATCTTTAGCATGACCTACACAGGCTATAGCCAACAAAACAGAAAATCAAATCCCGGTATTCAGACAAAAGTAATGGTGTATTTTTTTCATGGCACTCATCGTTGCA
>JAUZOH010000486.1 GCA_030706565.1 Bacteroidota bacterium
ACCTGTTCTTCCCGTTCTTTTTTGATCTCCTGATCGACGGATGGTGCAGCAGAAACTTTCTTTGAGGTTTTCTTCAAATCTCCGGCTATATATAAAGTACCGGTTTCTTTTACAAAAGTCAATTTTTGATTGGGTTTGAGCATAACATCGGTATGCTTATCCTTGCCATTTGCTTTCGTAACTTTTATCAAACCTTTAACCAGTGTAGTTTCAATTTTATGCTCATTAGGATAACATTGAACATCAAATTCTGTACCTATATCCCTGATGGTCAAATTTGAAGCCTCAACCAGAAAAGGCCGTTTAGGATCTTTAGCTACTATAAAATAGCCCTCCCCTTCCAAAAACACCTCTCTGACTTTTTGATCAAAATTCTTCACATAACGCAACTTACTACCAGCATTCAACCATACATGAGTACCATCGGGTAAGACGAATTTTGACACGGATCCATTGGGTACTGAAATCTCAGAATATAAATTCTGCAAAGAGGTTTTTCTTATTACAAAAAATCCAACAATTCCAACAATATTGAGAACTATCAGGAAGATAGCAGCATATTTTAACCAGGGGCGGAAGGATATGTGTTTGTTTTTTGAAGAAAAGTAAGAGTCAGTTATTGAGTTTGTGTCCTCGGGCGAGGATAGAGTTTGAATTTGATTCATATAAACTTCCAATTCTTTTTCCAGATTGATGGATGCAAATTTGGAAGAAATTTTTTCTACTTCATTCCATACTTTCTGATCATCCAGAAATAATTCCTTATTTCCGGATGAAGATGAAATCCAGTTCCTCACCTGAATAATTTCAGGTTCAGAACATTCACCTGCCAGATATTTGGCTATAATATTTTTATCTAATTTTCCCATATTATGATTTAATAACGATCGACTTGGGATTTACCCCCAAAGTGAATTTTATTTTTTCATTGAGAAACAAAGTAAAATCATTACGATAAGTAATGGATAAGTTTACTTTTCAATTTATCCAGAGCAATAGTCATTTGATTTTCAACGGTTTTGGGAGAGATTTCGAGTTTCTTGGCAATTTCATTATTTTTTAATCCCACGAAACGGTTCAATTCAAAAATTTGACGGCATCGTTCAGGCAAAGAAGAAATGGCCTCCACCACTTTCCCTTCCAATTCCTTATCTGTCAATTGATCGTAGGTAACATTTTTAAAATCCGGGGGGGTACTTTTTACTTCCTCTTCATATTCCTGAATAATCTTTGTATGCCTGATAAAATCAAGACAATTGTTTTTCACAATTGCAGTCAAATAAGATTTTATTGGTTTATCATCCTGAATGGTAGAACGGTTTTCCCAGAGTTTTACAAAAGCTGACTGAACAAGATCTTTCGCATCATCCATCGAAATAGCAAAAGAAAGGGAATAGCACAACATATCCATGTAATATTTCCTGAAAATGAACCTATAAGCTTCACTACTGTTCTTCCTTAGCTCCTGATTGACAAACTGCTCATTTTTTACCATAAAACACATCAATTATTACCCCTATTTTCAGCCCTGTAAAGTTGCTGAAAAATAAATTAAAATGATGAAAAAATTAAAAAGCAAAATTAATTCTACTAATTAATTTTAAAAATTCAAATCGATAAAATTTAATTAAATAAGGGTTAATCGATTTAATTAATTGACAAATGAAAATTTTAAGGAGAATTTAGTTCCAGGCGTTTTAAATTTGTGATTTTAACAAATTTTAACTTTTTTTAAGATAAAGAGGAAAGAAAATTTAACGGGTTGGAAAATTATTAACTAAAAAATTCCGGATGCACTTAAGGTTATTTATTTGATATAGTGAATTTAATAAACTATTTTTTTGTTTTCATGTTGAACTTTCTGAAAAACAAAAAATTCATTCGTTTACACCGGAACAACAATAAAAGTGAGCTTTTACAGATGACAAGAAGAATTTTCACCACGACAGTACGCCTGGGCTGCACAAATTATTGACAAGGAATCATGAAATGGACAATGAGCTTCACAAAAGATATCCCTGTTTCAAGAACAATATTTATGCCTTAAATCTGATGTATGCCTTTAGAGTCATACATTGTTTCCCTACACTTTCGCCATAAGGACGAATGGTATAGCGCTTAATATTTGCAGGGACAATGAATGTTTCAGCATAATGGACGATAAAAGGTTCGAAAATATGATCAGGACTTTCCACAATTGCTTCCCTTCCTTTTACCAAATTAATTACATTAACACTCTGGTTGGTAAAATGCTCTACAGGTTTTGAAAACAAATGCCGGCGTGTTTCAATAAATTCATCAGGATGTAAACCCGTCCTTTCTTCCAGCCAGCCATCCCCTTCCCCGATTTTCTCTACTTTTGACACCAGTTCATTCAGGCAATAATCAGTATCCCTTTGCCATTGTATCACATGAGAACCATGAGTAATGTTGATCGGACGGGGTTTGCCGTCTAATCCCAGGCGTTTCCAATCCCATAATTTAAATGTAAAAATGTAGGGGGTTGCGCTAATTTCTAAAACCATGCAATTCTTCCCCGAACAATGAATGGTACCGTTTGGTATAAGAAAATGATCATGTTTTTTAGCAGGGAAGCGGTTGATATATCGATCAGGGTCAAAATCTAT
>JAUZOH010000487.1 GCA_030706565.1 Bacteroidota bacterium
AAATTTAAAGAATCTGTATCTATACGTCTTGAAATTCTGGATTTAATTTCATCCATATGAGCATAAGTTTCATTATAACCTTTAGCAATAATCTCATTGGCTTTCTGAAAATCAAGAAGATTTACATCTGTAAATTTTGTTTCAATCAAAATTCCTAAACTATCAGGTAAATTATAATTGGTTTTGTTCATAATCATATTCTCCAATTGAAGAATAATATTGCTTTCATCAGGTTTTGCAGAATTTGAGGCACATTTGCTACCAATGATAATATCGGGCTTAAATTCTTTGGATACAACATCCCAAGGGAAATTATTATAAATTCCTCCATCAAAAAGTAAATGCCCATCAATTGTAATGGCTTTAAAATAAAAAGGGAAAGTCATAGAAGCCCTTACAGCACTGCCTAAATCGCCATTTTTAAGAACCATAGCTTTATTCCCGTATACATCAGAGGCAATACAACGAAAAGGAACAAATAAATGATTGAAATCACGTTTTGAAGCAGCGGTAGGACCAGCCATCAACTGTAAAAAAGCAAAATCCATTTGATGAGTAGGGATTAAATTAGTTGGAAGGATAGGCCGAGGTCCACCAGTAGAATCCTTTCCTGTAAATCTTACATTGATTAAGGAAGCATTTTCATCCTTCTTTTTAAAATAATACACATATTTTTCCTGAATTTTTCCAGTAGACCAAATTTGAAACTCAGGAGAAGAAACCAACTTTTCCATTTCATCAGTAGTATAACCAATTGCATAGAGGCAACCAATGATGGCTCCCATGGAAGTTCCGGCTATATAATCAATAGGAATATGATTTTCTTCCAAAGCTTTTATTACTCCGATGTGGGTTAATCCCTTTGCTCCTCCCCCACTCAGGACTAAAGCCACTTTTTGTCCGAAAATTGCAGAGCTAAAAACAATTAAAAATAAAAAACATATAAATTTTTTCAACATGATCCTTTAAACGCTTAGATAGTACAAAAATATATTAAAAGTCAACTTATCCGACTAAAGGGATTGAGAAAGCCAAATTTTTTATTCATTCTAACATCGATATATATTAAAAATTAATGAATCATAAAAAAAACCAACTTAAAAATAAATATCTTTGCACCATAAGTAAAAAATAAAGAAATGCTTGAAAATATTCAAAAAATAATTGAAGAAGCCGGTAATTTCTCTTCATCTGTTTCAAGTGAAATAGAGCAATACAGAATAAAATATTTAGGTAAAAAAGGTATTTTAAACGAAATTTTAGCAGATTTTCAAAAAATTTCCAAGGAAGAAAAAAAGGAATTTGGTAAAAAAATCAACGAACTTAAAACAACTGTTAGCGAAAAGGTCAAAAATCTCAAAAGCGAAAAGACTGATTTTGAGAATAAAAAAGCTGAATTATCCGATCTTAGCCTTCCCGGAAAAAATTTTGAAATTGGTTCCAGGCATCCTATATCATTAGTAAGAAATGAAATCATAGAAATTTTTAAAAAATTAGGATTTTCAGTATCAGAAGGTCCTGAAATAGAAGACGATTATCATGTTTTCACTGCCTTAAATTTTCCACCGGAACATCCAGCAAGGGATATGCAGGATACTTTTTTTATTGAAAAAAATCCTGATATTCTTTTAAGGACCCATACTTCTTCCGTACAGGTAAGAGTGATGGAAAACGAAAAGCCTCCAATCAGGACAATCTCTCCGGGAAGAGTATTTAGAAATGAAGCTATTTCATCCAGATCACATTGTATATTTCATCAGGTTGAAGGATTATATGTAGATACGGATGTTTCGTTTGCAGACCTTAAACAAACCTTATTATATTTTGCTGTTGAAATGTTTGGCAAAGAAACAAAAATCAGGTTAAGACCTTCATTTTTCCCATTTACAGAACCTTCAGCAGAAATGGATATTTCCTGTTCCTGTGGGGGTAAAGGTTGTGCTTTATGCAAACATACGGGTTGGTTAGAAATTTTGGGTTGTGGAATGGTTGATCCTGCAGTCTTGAAGAACAATCATATAGATCCACAAAAATATACCGGATTTGCATTTGGTATGGGCATTGAAAGAATAGCCCTGTTAAAATATCAAATAAATGATATCAGGTTATACTTTGAAAATGATATACGATTCTTAAAACAATTTTCAAACGCCTATTAATTTTTATTAATTTTTATTTCGTAATTAACCGGCATAGCTTTTTTATATACTGCTAAAACACCACAGTATTTTTCTATGGAAAGTTTTACAGCTTTTTCTATTTTGTCAAAAGGCAGATTGTTGCCTTTGAATTCATAGATTAAAGTGATTTTTATATAATGTTTTGGAAATTCTTCAGACAATAAACCATTAACTTTAACATTAAAATAAGCAGGTATGATCTTCATTTTTTTTAAAATAGAAATGACGTCCATGCCTGTACATCCTCCTAAAGCCGTAAGCATCAAAGGTTTAGGAGTACATCCCTGATTATTTCCACCTGCTTCATGTTTAGCATCCAGATTTATCTGAAAACCATCTATATTGGATACGAAATTCATGTTTCCCTGCCATTCTACATTAATCTCATTTTCCATAATTAAATAATTTATTTACGCATAAATTATAAAATATTTATTAAAATT
>JAUZOH010000488.1 GCA_030706565.1 Bacteroidota bacterium
CCCTCAGAAATTTTCAGGTAAGCATAATGGGCAGGGGTAGTGAGGAGACGTTCGCCGGTTAATTCTTTTTTGTAGTCAACTTGCAGATCCTTAAGTACATCCTTCATGTTATTTACACCAAAGAATTCATCAGCTTCAGGGATTTCCTTCTTCAATTCGGGCTTATAACGTTCGGAAAGGCAACCCATGACGTAAAGTTTATCAATCTTACCGGCCGATTTGGCCTGTGCAAACTCCAGAATGGTATTGATGGATTCCTGCTTGGCATCCTGAATAAAGCCGCAGGTATTGATAATGACTATTTTGGCATCGGTATTATCCGAATCGTGGACAATCTGATAACCTCCGGCCTGAAGCTGCTTCATCAAATACTCGGAATCAACCAGGTTTTTGGAGCAACCCAGAGTAACCACATGGATCAATTTATTTCTCATAGTCAGGAAAAGGGGGATTATTCTTTGCTGAAAAGGGAATCGACAAACTCAACTCTGTCAAATATCTGAAGATCATCGAGTCCTTCTCCCACGCCAATGTATTTTACAGGAATCTTAAACTGGTCGCTAATGCCAATCACCACGCCGCCTTTTGCAGTACCGTCAAGTTTGGTCAATGCCAGCGCATTTACTTCGGTGGCCGCAGTAAACTGCTTGGCCTGTTCAAAAGCATTTTGCCCGGTAGAGCCGTCAAGAACCAGAAGAACTTCATGAGGAGCAGCCGGAATTACCTTCTGCATCACGGTTTTAATCTTGGTCAGCTCGTTCATCAGGTTTATTTTATTATGAAGCCGGCCGGCCGTATCGATGATAACCACATCAGCGTCTTTATTTTTGGCTGAAGTAAGGGTATCAAAAGCCACAGAAGCCGGATCGGAACCCATCTGCTGTTTAACGATTTCAACCCCGACACGTTCTGCCCAGATGTCCAGTTGTTCGACAGCCGCTGCCCGGAATGTATCGGCAGCCCCAAGAAAGACTTTTTTCCCAGCCTTTTTAAAATGATAGGCCAATTTTCCAATGGTTGTAGTTTTACCGACTCCATTAACACCTACGACCATAATAACATACGGTCTGTTACTTAAAGGCATGGAGAAATCGAATTTCAGGCTGGAATTGTTTTCAGTAAGCAGGGCAGCAATTTCTTCTTTCAAAATGCCATCTAACTCATTAATATTCAAATACTTGTCTTTTGCCACGCGGTCTTCGATGCGCTGAATGATTTTCAGGGTAGTATCAACCCCCACATCGGAAGTAATCAATACCTCTTCGAGGTTATCGAGTACTTCATCGTCAACCTTTGACTTACCGGCAATTGCGCGAGAAAGTTTTTTAAATACACTTTCCTTGGTCTTTTGCAGGCCTTTTTCTAATGTTTCATTCTTGTGTTTCTTTGAAAAAAAACCAAAACCTTCCATACTGACATTCCTTTCAACAAAGCAGAAAGTACTTATTTATTTATAGTAAAAAGGCTTTCTTAAAAAAGAAAGCCTGAATTCATATTATAAAGCAGATATGAAAAACAAATTAATTGTTTTTCATATAGTCTTTTAACTGTTCATTAGGAACAATTTCTTCCTTAAAAGCATAAGCACCCGTTTTTTCAGACTTTACCATCTTAATTACCTTGGAAAAATCTTTGCCGGAACCTTCCTTTTTTAAGGATGCAACAACTTTTTTTGCCATAGTTCAAATTATTTAATTTCTCTGTGAATTGTATGTCTCTTCAAAATAGGATTGTACTTCTTCAACTCCATACGTTCGGGAGTATTTTTTTTGTTTTTGGTTGTAATATAACGGGAAGTACCAGGTAAACCACTTTCTTTTTGTTCGGTGCATTCCAAAATTACCTGCACTCTATTTCCTTTTTTTGCCATTTTCTATTCTCCTTAGATTAAATCGTTGTTTTGATGAACCCCTTTTGTTTAGCTTCTTTCAATACAGTAGCCAAACCCTTTTTGTTTATTGTGCGCAAAGCAGCTGCAGTCAATTTCAATTTAACCCAACGATTCTCTTCAGCCAAATATATCTTTTTCTCAAAAAGATTAGGGTTAAACAAACGCCGCGTTCTTCTCTTTGAATGCGACACATTGTTACCTTTCATTGCGCGTTTTCCTGTTATCTGACAAACTTTCGACATGATTCTATTTTTTATATTTTTTCAAAACGGTGTGCAAAACTCGTGATTTTTATTCAATTAAACAAATATATTTTCAGGTTTTTCTCAACAAATTGTAAAATTCACCTTTAACACAACGGAAAATATTGAATCTAATGACGGTTTTGAAAGGTTTTGAAAAAAAATCACCAACCTTGATTATAGGGCCCATAAAAAGAATTATAGCCGTTCCACCTGCTGTAAGGATCATAAGGATTATAGCCGTTGGAATAGCTGAAGCTGGCGCCTATCTGGATATTGTCGGTAAGTTTATAATCTATGCCTACTGTAGCTGCATTAAAATCAGAAAGTACAGGAGAAGATGAAAACGATTTGATTGAAGATCCGCTGATCAATAGGCGGTTACTCAACAAATACTGCCCTTTGGCATAAATCAGGAATTGACTGAAAGAACCGTTGAATTTGGGCTGCCTGCGGCTGTCAAAAACCGAAGGGGCAGTCAGGTTATTC
>JAUZOH010000489.1 GCA_030706565.1 Bacteroidota bacterium
TAACGGCAGCAATTCCGGGGGCTATGGTTATACAGCTTTTGGTTTCCGGATATACTCGGAAATCTGTTGCCCTGAGTTGCCTGTATGCATTAGCGAAAATGTCGATGTTTGCATAAGGTTCGGAGGGGTTAGCTTTCACATTGAGAATCCTTTAAAGAAAACGCCATTTCTGGAAGCTTCGACCGATGATTTTGTCCTTGACATCCGGGATATAGCAAAGTTCTGGGTTTATAAGGGGAAGGAAATAACCATTGATCCTTACCCTTCCGCTTCGCAGGATGATATCCGTTTGTTCCTGCTTGGCTCTGCCTTTGGGGCATTGATACATCAAAGGCGGCTTTTGCCTGTTCATGGCAGTGCAGTTAAGGTGGATAAAGGTTGTGTTATTTTTTCCGGGAATTCCGGGGCCGGGAAATCCACACTCGTGGCAACCTTTGTACAAAAAGGATTTCAGATGCTGGCAGACGATGTCTGCGTCATTACCTTTAATGACCAGACTATTCCCTTTGTACAGCCCGGCTATCCCCAGGTAAAACTTTGGAAAGACAGTTTGCTTCAACTTGGGGAGAATCCGGAGAACTACCGGAGGATAAGGGAAAACTACGAAAAACATGCCCTGGCTACAACCGGCACAGGTTTTTGTGATCATCCGCTTCCCTTAAAAAGAATTTTCATTCTGCATCCTTCGGATAAAGCGGAACCGGACTGTAAGGAACTTCTGGGTATGGAAAAATTCAATGCCCTGGCTGAAAATACGTACCGTTTTACTTTTTTGATCGGAACCGAAAGCAAAATTGCACATTTCAGGCAGGTTAGCCAACTGGCCAAGTATACTAAGATTTTTAGGATTGAAAGGCCACAAACGGGAACCAATCCGGAACAAATGTTTCAATTGGTTAATAATTACCTGTAGTAACTTCCTGTTTTGCTTTGCAAAATTCAGGTGAGATGAATATCTTTGAATTGTTAAGAAAACAGATTTTTTGCCGTTCAGGATATACGGCTTAACCCAAACATTTCAGGATGAAATATCTTCTGCAGAGATCCGGACAGCCAATAAAGGGTAATATTTTTTTGCCTGCCTCCAAAAGTATCAGCAACCGTCTTTTAATTATTCAGGCTTTGAGTGGAGGTTTTGAAATAGAGAATCTTTCGGAAAGCAATGATACCAAAGTATTGCAGGAAGCTTTAAACAGTCATTGTGTGCTGGTTGACATCGGTCCTGCCGGGACGGCCATGCGGTTCAGTACGGCTTATTATTCTTTTGTGCCGGGTACCAGGATGATTACCGGAAGCGAAAGAATGAAAAACAGGCCTATCGGGCAATTGGTTGATGCCCTCCGTCAGTTGGGCGCATCCATCGATTATATGGAAAAAGATGGATTCCCTCCCCTGAAGATTTCCGGGGTCCTTCCCAAGAAGAATGTTGTGGAGATTGACGGCAGCATCAGCAGCCAGTTTATCAGTGCTTTATTGCTGGTGGCGCCTTCGTTACCTGAAGGGCTTACCATTAAGCTCAGGGGGAAAGTTATTTCTTCTTCTTACATCTGCCTTACCCTCGATTTGATGAGGCAGTTGGGTGTTGAAAGTAACTGGCAAGATGATGAAATTATTGTCAGGCATCAGGAATATCACCGGACATCCTATCGTGTAGAGTCCGACTGGAGCGCAGCATCATACTGGTATGAAATGGCGGTGTTGTCTCCTGAGGCGGATATTTTTCTTGCGGGGTTAAGCGCCAACAGTATTCAGGGTGATGTTGCAATAGCCAGACTTTTTGAGCCATTGGGAGTAAAGACAACTTATCTTCCAGACGGGATAAGACTTTCAAAAGCACCTACAACGATAACGAAGATGGAATTTGACTTTTCCAAAAATCCCGATATGGTTCAGACATTTTGTGTCACTTTGGCCATGATGGGCATCCCTTTTCGTTTTTCAGGCTGCGAAAGTCTGAAGATTAAGGAAACAAACCGGGTTGCAGCTTTGCAGACAGAATTGTTAAAGTTCGGAGTGAATATAACGGAACCTGAGAGTGGCAGTCTTGCCTGGGACGGGCAGTACGACAGTGAACGGGCCGAAGTCCCGGAAATAGACACTTATGCGGATCATCGCATGGCCATGGCTTTTGCCCCGGCAGTTTTGAAAAACAGCCGGCTGGTCATCAATGATCCGGAAGTGGTGATGAAATCCTATCCGGGGTTCTGGGACGATATTGTAGAAGCCGGAATTATATTCTCTAGCGTTTCTTAAGGAAAAATTCTTTCATCAATTTACTGCATTCATTTTCCATTACGCCGGAAACCACTTTGGTTTTGGGATGCAGTATGTTCTGGATGATAAGTGAATAGCCCCGCTTTTCATCCTTTGTGCCGTATACGATTTTCCCGATTTGTGTCCAGTATGCAGCTCCTGCACACATGACGCAGGGTTCCACGGTAACATAAAGGGTGCATTCGTTGAGGTATTTTCCTCCCAGATAATTTGCAGCCGAGGTAAACGCCTGCATTTCGGCATGTGCCGTGACGTCATTCAACATCTCTGTTAAATTGTGCGCCCGGGCAATAATCTGGTTTTGCAAAACCACCACTGCCCCGATGGGGATTTCATCATCTTCCAA
>JAUZOH010000490.1 GCA_030706565.1 Bacteroidota bacterium
GCGCCGGATACTTCAACCATTGCATCATGTGTGGCCAAAGCTTCAAATTTATTTGGGGCAGTGACAAAAGGTAAATTGGATAATTCGGCAATTTTCTGGGCAACTTTCACTGCATAGCCTTTGGGGGTATTGATTCCGGTACCAACGGCTGTTCCGCCCAAAGCAAGTTCTGCAAGGTGGGGAAGGGTATTCTTCAGGGCACGTAAACCGTGATCCAGCTGGGAAACATAACCGGAGAATTCCTGGCCTAAAGTCAGAGGCGTAGCATCCATCCAGTGGGTACGGCCGATCTTAACGATATCGCTGAATTCTTTGGATTTGGCTTCCAGGGTATTCCTGAGGATTTCAACACCGGGGATAGTGGTTTCTGTAAGCATCCTGTAAGCAGCGATGTGCATTGCAGTGGGGAAGGTGTCGTTGGATGATTGCGATTTGTTTACATCATCGTTGGGGTGGATTGCGGGTTTCCCTTCTCCAAGTTTGCCTCCGCTGATTACATGAGCCCTGTTGGAGACAACTTCATTTACGTTCATGTTTGACTGTGTACCCGAACCGGTCTGCCAAACAACCAGAGGAAATTCGCTGTCGAGTTTGCCGGCTGATATTTCGTCGCAAACCTGGGCAATCAGGTCTGCTTTTTCTTTCGGCAATACGCCCAGTTCGCAATTGGTAAGTGCAGCCGCTTTTTTCAGGATGGCAAAAGCACGGATGATTTCAATTGGCATCTTCTGGCCGCCAATCTTGAAGTTGTTTCTTGAGCGCTCGGTCTGCGGGCCCCAATACTTATCGGCGGGAACTTTTACCTCGCCCATCGTGTCTTTTTCAATACGGTATTCCATAACTATAAAATTTTATAATGGGTATTTAAATAAAAAAATCATATTTTTCCTCCAAACATCATCAGGTAGGCCTTGATCAACTCGTCCAGGCCTCCGTCGAGCACATCTTGGACATTAGATGTTTCATAATTGGTGCGCAGGTCTTTTACCAGTTTGTAAGGATGAAGCACATAACTCCGGATCTGCGAACCCCACTCGATTTTTTTCTTTAATCCTTCTACCTCTGCCTGTTTTTCGCGTCTTTTTCGTAGTTCCAGTTCATAAAGATGGGATTTTAAAAGGCGCATGGCATTTTCCTTATTTTTGAGCTGGGAACGGGTTTCCTGGTTTTCAACAACAATGCCGGTGGGATGATGGATCAACCGGACAGCTGTTTCGACTTTGTTGACGTTTTGCCCGCCTGCCCCGCTTGAGCGGTAGGTGTCCCAGGAAATATCAGCCGGATTGATGACTATGTCGATGGTATCGTCAACAACAGGGGCTACAAAAACTGAAGCAAAGGTTGTATGCCGTTTGTGGTTGGCATCGAAGGGCGAAAGCCTCACCAGGCGGTGAACACCGTTTTCGCTTTTTAAATAGCCATAGGCATATTCCCCCGTAAATTCAAGAGTTACCGTTTTTACGCCGGCTTCATCGCCGGCCTGAAATTCAACCTGTTTTACGGTATAATGATTCCGTTCCCCATAGCGGATATACATCCGCATGAGCATGGAAACCCAATCCAGGCTTTCGGTTCCCCCGGCACCGGAGTTTATTTTCAATATTGCTCCCAATTTGTCTTCTTCATTGCGGAGCATATTTTTCAATTCCAGGCCTTCAATGTTTTTGAGCGCCAGGCTATATTGCTGTTCTACTTCTTCTTCCGTGGCATCGCCGGCCTTCTGAAAATCGCATAACACAATTAAATCATCAACACTACCCTTTACTTTTGAGTATTCGGTAGTCCATGATTTAAGTGTGGAAACAACTTTAAGTTGCTTCTCGGCTTCCTTGGGATTGTCCCAAAAATCAGGGGCATGTGTCTTTTCGTCTTCTTCTTCGATCCGGATTATTAAACGATCGACGTCAAAGACACCTCCTGAGCTCATGCTCTCGTTCTTCCAGCGACTTGATTTGTTCTGAAGTGATCATACTTATTATTGTTTCTTCAAATTAGGGACGCAAAGATAAAAATTTTTATCAATGAACTAATTCTTATCCTTCATTAGAATTTCAGGCAGCAGTTTTTCGATTTCCTGGCTTTCAAACCCTTTGCCGTATGCATAACGCAGCAAAGAGATTTTTATTTGATAGCCGTTATGGTTTGCAGGAATGAGCCTGACTTTCTTTTCCAACTCCTTTCTGAGGATATCGAAATAAACCAGGGGGTCAATTTCATCTAAAACTTCATTGATGATGTTTTCTGGAATTTGCTTTTGCCTTAAGGCAAGGGAAATTTTGATCCTTCCCCAATGGTTGAATTTTAGTTTGTCGTTTGTGAAAAAATGGGCAAAGCGTTTTTCATCAATGAATTTCTCTTTTTCAAGCTGATTTAAAATGTTTTCAATAGCTTCTTCTGAAAGATCCCAGGACTTGCATTTTTGCGCTGCATCCTGCTTGCAGGTTTCCTGGCGGGAACAAAGAGTTTGTAATTTCAGCAGAGCCTGGTCGGCAGTGCAGAACTTATTTACATTGTTCATGGTTTTATTTGCTATACAGCCAGTATGTGTCGCTGTTTTTTAATACTTTCAGTTTTTTCAGTTCTTTGTTTGCACTGTCTTTGCTCCTGAA
>JAUZOH010000491.1 GCA_030706565.1 Bacteroidota bacterium
ATCTGGAGAATTTCTCCGGCAAATTTGAGACGGTTTATAAACCTGCTCAGTCTGGAGAAATTGTTTTTAACTCAGAGGCTTGCGGTAAATTTGAACTCGTTGTAAATGGCGATACAATTACCAGAATTCGTATGTGGAGGCCACTTCCAAAACATGTTGCCCTGAAAGTTGAAAAGGGGAAGGAATATAAGATTGAAGCTTATTTCTGCCAGGTGGAAAACTGGAGGGCAAGCCTTAACCTGAATTTTGGAAAAGAAGTGCCCGTTAAGTTTGATGATCTGATCAATAAATTGAAAGGTGTGGACGTGGTGATTTTTGCAGGGGGTATCTCTTCCAAACTTGAAGGAGAGGAGATGCCTGTTGATTTACCCGGATTCAAGGGGGGCGACCGTACGGATATTGAATTGCCTGAGGTACAGCGCAATTGCCTGATGGCATTGAAAAAGGCTGGGAAGAAGGTTGTTTTTGTGAATTGTTCCGGTTCGGCTATGGGCCTGGTCCCGGAGACAAAAAGCTGTGATGCTATCCTCCAGGCCTGGTATGCCGGTGAATCCGGAGGTCAGGCAATAGCTGATGTGCTTTTCGGGGATTATAATCCATCCGGTAAATTACCTGTTACATTCTATAAAAACATAAAACAGTTGCCTGCTTTCGAGGATTATTCCATGAAAGGACGTACTTATCGCTATATGTCTGATCCTTTGTTCCCATTTGGCTTTGGACTGAGTTATACCAATTTTTTAATTGGCAACGCAAAACTAAATACTGCAAGTATTAAAGCCAATGAAAATTTAGAACTTACTGTGCCGGTAATAAATGCCGGAAAACGTAACGGGACTGAAATTGTTCAGGTTTATGTGCATAAGGTAAACGATAACGATGGCGCGATTAAAACTTTAAGAGGGTTTCAAAGGGTTGATGTAGTTGCAGGGAAATCTGCTCAGGCAGTAATCAATTTACCCTATTCTTCCTTCGAATTTTTCGACCGTGCCAGCGGGAAAATGGCTGTAAGTGCAGGAGACTATGAGGTTATGTACGGAAATAGTTCGGATGCCAAAGACCTGAAGATTTTAAAAGTAACCGTTTTATAATTTATGTTCTTAACATAATAAATTTAATTTTAAATATTAAATTTAATTAATATGAAAATAAGAATGGGATTGTCCTTATTGGCAGGAATACTTTTATTTAATGTAAATGCTTTTTCTCAGGATCCTGATTTCTATATTTTTCTTTGCTTCGGACAGTCAAATATGGAAGGCAATGCAAGGTTTGAAGCACAGGACACAATGGTAGATAGCCGTTTTCAGGTTATGTCGACAGTCGATTGCCCTGATTTACACAGGACAAAAGGGAATTGGTATCCTGCTAAACCTCCATTATGCCGTTGCCACACAGGTTTGACTCCTGCCGATTATTTCGGCAGGACACTGGTGGCCAATTTGCCAAAAAATGTGAAAGTAGGCGTTATTAACGTTGCTGTTGGCGGTTGTAAGATTGAGCTGTTCGACAAGGATAATTATCAGTCGTATGTTTCAACTGCCCCGCAGTGGATGATTAACATGATTAAAGAGTATGACGGAAATCCTTATGCCCGCCTCGTGGAGATGGCTAAATTAGCTCAAAAGAAAGGCGTGATAAAAGGAATTTTATTACATCAGGGAGAATCTAACACGAATGATACTCTTTGGACGGAAAAGGTTAAAGGTGTATATGACAATCTGATTAAGGATTTAAACCTTGACCCGGCCTCTGTTCCTTTGCTGGCTGGTGAACTGGTGAATGCTGATCATCAGGGCGCCTGTGCCAGTATGAATAATATTATTGCGAAATTACCTCAGACTTTACCTAATTCTTATGTTATTTCTTCTAAAGGCTGCCCAAATGCATTTGATCACTTGCATTTTACTGCTGAAGGTTATAGAATAATCGGGAAAAGGTATGGAATGAAAATGTTGTCATTACTGGGTTATAAGGTGAACGAATAAAGATAAGCCTTTGTGTTTTGAGTGAAAATTAATATTATCGAGTTTTCTCTATTCCTGACATCTGATTTGGGAATAAGAAGTTAATTAGAAATAAATTAAAAAGATTAACTTGTTTTTTTATGTGTGTTCTTGTCAAAGACAGGAACACACATTGCTGCATGAATCTTTTATCAGTTCAAATAATAAATAAAATCAGCTAAATAGATGAAGAAAAGTGAGTTTTTTCGGGGGAATATTTTAAAGATAAAAATCATCATATTGCTGATGATTGGTGTTTTTTATTTGGGCCTTGGTACTATGTCGGCAAATAGAAAGGTGATTTCCAAACGAAGTTCCAATAATACCAGGGCTTTTTATACCGGTGTTTACAGAAATCTTTTTTTGGAAGCCGGATACAGTCAGTCAGCGATTGATCAGAAAGTGGCAAAAACTTATTCCGACCTTTTTGAAGGGCCAAACCGGATCTACTTTGAAGTGGGCGATTCCATGGGCTATGTGTCGGATTTGAAAAATCATGATGCCCGGACTGAAGGCCTCTCTTATGGGATGATGATTGCAGTACAACTAAATAAAAAAGATGTTTTTGACCGTATCTGGAGATGGTCGAAGAAATATCTTC
>JAUZOH010000492.1 GCA_030706565.1 Bacteroidota bacterium
ATAGAAATAGAAACAGGAAAAAAACGAAAAATTATATAATGGTTTCATCAGACTACGGATTGATCTTGCACTCCATTGTTGAAAAGGGATGGACGATCTTGTTGAAGGGAAGAGTAGGCGACATTAGTGGAAAATATGATAAAACTGGCATTCGTAAGGCAATCCGGGAGTATGATAATTTATGGTTGAAGTTTGAGGATTTATCCAAGCGTGAAAAACAATGTGCTACCTTATATAAACCATATAGTTTTAATAATATTTCTCCTACCTATCATGGAGTAGACGGGATGAAGTATTGGGTGGATCATTATCGCAGCCTGGTCAAATAATTTAACTGGTTCTAAATGAGAATTGAATAAAATATGAACATCAGTGATTCTAAGTTAAAACATATAATGTTTAAGTCGTTGTATTCAAGGAAAAATAAAGATTTGGATTTTATTAAAATAGAATGTTTTAATAAGCGGAAGTTATCACGGTTATTTGTTTTTGCCGCGATATATATTGCCATTATTATTTTTTTCGTATTTTTCCTTTTTCTATTTCTATAATGGTATAGTTGAAAAGATTATATTTAATAAGTATTACAAGTTTTTTGAATAATTTTTATGATTCTTTTTCTTCATAAAATCGCTGCAGAGATGAATATTTTTGTTTTAAGGATGCGTATCGTTTTTTTTTTCTCTATTTCGGGGCAGTAAATTCATTATTTGCCTCAGCTAATGGAAATGTTGAAAGCAAGGGTGAGAATGTGATCGCTTCGGATCTGTTGTTTGAACGGTTTTATAGCAACAACGGTATTCCGGATAACCGCATCAGGTCAATATTTCAGGATTCAAAAGGTTTTCTGTGGATAGGAACGATGAATGGCGTTTCGAAATATGACGGATATTCATTTGAAAATTTTTACAAAACGAAATCAACCAACAGTATTTCCGGAAATTGGGTATATGATTTTTGCGAAGATGCTGCTCATAACCTTTGGATGGCGACCCGTGAAGGCCTTAATTATTTTATCCGTGATAAGAAAAAATTCATCAATTATAAAAAGATTCCATTAAATCCCAATTCTTTATTCTGTAATGAAATTAATTCGCTGAAACTTGATCATGATAATTATCTCTGGATAGGCACTGCCAATGGTTTAGCTGGTTTTAATCCGCGGGGGAGAAAATTTGACCGTTACAGTCAATTTCCTTTAAATACTAAGATTTCCAAAATCATTAACTCCTTCGGTGATTTTATCTGGATAGCTACGGAAAAAGGAATTGTTCACTTCAACATAAAAACACATCATTATAAGTTTTATCCTCTACGTGTCAAATCTAATCCTTACGGTGACATTTTTTGGTCGATGATGGAATTTCATCGAGATTTATATATCACAACAGGTGGAGATGGTCTGGTTAAATTGCCGTTTGATTTTAAAAAGAAGGATTACGGCCGTTTTATGTATGTGAACAAATTTTCGAACCAGGCTTCCAATCTGGACCGTATACAGGTATTTGATATTTGCATGTCGCGCAATGGGATTGTCTGGCTTGGAACAGGAAACGGGCTGGCCAAAATAGAAAATTTAGGAAAGAATTCTGCAAAATTGATGTTTTACAGGAATAATGCCTTAAACAACAATAGTATTAGCAATAATACCGTATATAGAATTTTTGTTGATCGTACCGATGTTTTATGGTGCGGAACAGAAATGGGACTTAATAAATTGGATATAAAACTATTACCTTTTCATTATTTTACCTTCACCAATTCCAATTTTAAAGATCAGGTACGGTGTATTGGTTCGCCTGATGGTAAAGAGTTATGGCTGGGGACAGCTCAAAAAGGATTCTCAATATTAAACATGCGAAATGGGTTGAACCGTTGTTTCAGATTCAATCCCGAACAGTCGTTTTTTAATTCTACCCGTTCAATTCTTGCTTTACCTGAGGGGAAAATATGGCTGGGAACCTTAGGCGGATTACTTGAATTTTCTAACGGCAGTTTTAAGAAAATTATTGAGGGCAGTGCAGTTTTCGCTCTTTATCGGGATACAAGAAAAAATATCTGGATTGGAACAAACCATGGTGTTTATGAACTTGAGGGCAGCGTGAATAAAATACATTATCTGGAAGGATTGAATAATCTTAAAAATAATGATTTTGTGCGTTCCATATTCGAAGATCATGCCGGAAATATATGGATTGGACTGGAAAATGGAGGGCTTTATTGTCTGAATCCCCGGACTGAGAAATTTTCCCACATTACGGGAAATGGTAAAGGGCAGCTTTTTGGAAGTAATATCCTATGCCTGAATGAGTATCCCAATAATGTCATCTGGGCAGGTTCGGAATCAGGGCTGAACAAAATAACCATTCAGGTTGAACGAAATGGCAAAATTGGGTATTTTATTAAAAATTATTTCGAGAGCAATGGTATACCTGATAAATCGATCAATTCCATTATACCTGATTATAAAGGGAATTTATGGATCAGTACAATTAAGGGCATTGTTAAGTTTGATATTAGAAGAGAAAAATTTCAAAAGTTTTTATCCAATATAGATTTTAGCCAAAGCTGTTTTTTTAAGACAAATAACAGTGAGTTTATGTTTGG
>JAUZOH010000493.1 GCA_030706565.1 Bacteroidota bacterium
AAATGGTTTCTGGAAATATAAGTTTATACCTGATGTTTCTTTTCTCCCCGTTAATTATAAACCTGAATTTGATGTGAATTCCTGGGACACGGTTCAGGTTCCGGGAATCATTAGTCAGTCTTCTTCGAATTTAAAAGCTGCTGGAAATTCAAGTTCTGTTAATTCGATTCAGGAAATGACTGCTTTATACAGTACTACCTTTACGGTGCCCGATAATTGGGAGGAAAGGCAGACATTTGTTATTTTTGAAGGTGCCGGATCTTCTTTCTCCTTTTGGGTGAATGGCCAAATGGCTGGTTATAGTAAAAATAATTTTTCTCCTGCTGAATTTAATATTTCTTCATTTTTAAAAAAAGGTGTAAATGTGCTGACTGTCCGGTTATACCTCAATTCACATGATGAATTCAAAACTCTGGTTGGCGGACGACTGGGGAATGTTTATCTTTATTCCAAGCCAAATATAAGCATCAACAATTATACCGTATCTACCGATCTCAACCAAAAATATAAAGATGCCACAATAAAGCTTTCAGTTGAAATAAAAAAACTTATTGACCGGCGTTTTAAGCATCTCAGCCTGGAAGCCAGTCTATACGACGCTGACAAGCATAAAATGTTTTCAGTGAACTCTTCTGAACTTAATTTCATTAAAAACGGATTCTTAAAAATCGACCTGGCGCACAATCTGAAGAATCCTGAAAAATGGAATGCTGAAACACCTTATTTGTACACTTTGATCCTTACTTTAAAGGATAAATCGGGATCTGTGATTGAGTCGGTAGCCGGCAGGGTAGGAGTGAGGAAGGTGGAAATCGGGAACGGTTCATTGTGGGTTAATGGCCGGCGGGTGATTATCCGGGGAATAAATAAAATGGAAGGACATTCTTTTGACAAATCTGTTATGGAGGAAGAAATCAGAAGAATGAAGCAGTTCAATATGAATGCCCTGCGTATTGTTGGGCCTTGTACTCAGGATCTGTGCGATTTATGCGATGAATACGGCATCTATCTTTGCCCTGAAACCGGTTTGGAAGCAACGACTTTTAATGGCAAAACTTTAAATGATTCTGTGTGGACAGTGTCTTCTTTGGACAGGGTAAAGGGAATGGTGGAAACATGCAGGAATCATCCATCGGTTATTTCCTGGTGGTTGAATGACAAGCAGGATCATATCTACAGTCATCAGAACATCATTAATTGGTTACATCAGAATGATCCTGGCCGTCCTTTTGCTGATTTGACGGCTGTTGTCAATTCCAATACCGATATTCTGGCTCCAGTGAGTCCGGGTTTAGAAAAATATTTATCGCTCAGAAAAGAGAATAAACCGGTAATTATTCCTTATTACTCCGGTCCCCTTTTCAGTTACCTGGCAGATTGTGATCAGAAACAGGATACCAGCCGATTTGACCAGGGCGGTTTTGCTTCTGAAAAGATTGGACGTGGCTTCATTTTCAAAGATTCTATTGGCAAGGCCCAGGGAAATGCGAGTGGCTTTGTGGATGAAAATTCTGGTATACAGTCTGATTTGTTTGTTTACAAGCATATCATTCAACCGGTAAAGATTACGGCTTTCAATCTGAAGGATAACAAAATAAAAATTCAAAATTGTTTTGAAGCTGCTGATTTATCCGGATTGAAAGGATTCTGGGAATTAAAGGATGGTGGAACAGTTATCCAACAGGGTGAATTGCCAAAACTGGATCTTCCTGCAGGTATGGGTAAGGTGGTTGATATCCCTTTTACAGCCCCAGCCATTAAGCCCGGACATGAATATTGGCTTAATCTTTATTTTCAATTAGGCCATAATACGAAATTTGCATTTCAGGGCCATGAAGTGGCCTGGCAACAGTTCAGAATGCCCTATGATTCTCCTTTGTCATTATTTACCTGGGATAAAAAAGACAAATCACTTGATTTGTTTGAAAATTCAGAAACTTATCAGGTTACCGGCAAAGATTTCGCTGTCACCTTTGGCAAAGAACTGGGTACAATAACTTCTTTCCAATTTAAAGGAAAAGAACTGTTTAAAAATGGGCCTGTGATGGATTTTGATGATAGTTGGGAAAATAATTCAACCGGCATTTCAAAATTCCAGAAGCTGGGACTTCATCATTTAAAAACCGTAGTGGATAAAATAACTGCTGTCAGGGAAAAGACGGGGTATGTAGAAATCAGGGTAGACAAAAAAGTATATAGTGATTCTGTCAACTATATGCTTGACAATACCGTTACTTATGGGGTTTTTCCGCAGGGGGATATTATTGTCAATCAAAATATCAGTTTTCAGGGTGCTTATTTATCCTCAAAAGACCTGTTGTTGTCTGATCTTGGGGTGAAAATGGATGTTCCATCTGAATTTGAACAGTGCAAATGGTTTGGCCGCGGTTCTGTTGCTGATTCGTCAAATTATCGTAACAATATCACTAAAGTTGATGCCTATTCTTCTTACCCAATGAAAAGGGATGACTTAAAAAATGAAGGAATCAAGAGTGATGTACGTTGGTTAACCTTGACGGATAAAGGAGGTCTGGGATTTGCCATATTGGGCCAGCCTGTTTTTGATGCTTTTGCCATTAAATACCCTGCTCATACCGGGAAAAATG
>JAUZOH010000494.1 GCA_030706565.1 Bacteroidota bacterium
AGTAGTTTGATTTCAATAACAGGTGAGATTTTTTCATAGATAATATTGTAAACCGCATCGGTGATGGGCATGTTTACTTTATATTTTTTGTTAATTTCTTTTATGCTTTTCACTGCATAATATCCTTCGGCTACCATGTTCATTTCAAGCTGGGCCGATTTAACGGAATATCCTTTGCCAATCATCATGCCGTAGGTACGGTTGCGGCTGAACTGGGAATAGCTGGTGACCAGCAGGTCTCCCAGATAAGCCGAGCTGCTGATGATCCTGTGCCCGGGATGTGTTTCATCCAGAAACCGTTTGATTTCCATGATGGCGTTTGAAACCAGCACCGCCTGGAAATTATCCCCGTAACCCAGTCCGTGGCAAATCCCGGCTGCAATAGCAATGATGTTTTTGAGTATGGCTGCATACTCGGCCCCGTAAATATCCGTGGAAATGATCACATGCACGTAACTGCATTCAAATTTTTCGGAGACGGAACGGGCAACATGAGTGGATTTGGAAGAAAAAGTAAGGTACGACAGGCGTTCCATCGCGATTTCTTCGGCATGGCAGGGCCCGGTTATAACCACAATGCGGTCGAAGGGAATCAGATATTTTTCGTGGAAAAATTCGGCTACAGTCAGGTTATGTTCCGGTACTATTCCCTTGATAGCCGACACAATGAGCTTTTTGTCAAGGGATACGGTAAGCGGATTGATTGTACTTTTCAGAAATGCAGCAGGAACAACAAAAATCAATACATCATTATTTTCAACTGCTTCATTGATGTCGTCATAAAAGGTAATCCGGTCGATATCCAGGATGGTTGAGCTTAAATAGTGGGGATTGTGTTTATAATTTTTAATAAATTCAATATTTTCGGGATTACGGATATACCAGCTGATTTTTTTGACATTGGTCAGCAATATCTTGACAATGGCGGTTGCCCAACTGCCCGAGCCAATTACAACTACTTTTGATTGCTCGTTCATTTTTAGGTTTTTAGTATACAAAATTAATGATTTCTTTAATACATCTCGGTTTTAATTCCATACAAGATTCTCTTATTTGATTATTGGCTGCAATTAACTTGCAGTCAATTTGTTGTAGTTTCCCTAAAATTCAAAGACCTCAAAGTTTTACTCTTTGAGGTCTTGAGGAATTAAAAACTAATTATTTATTGAATCCATTTTTCAACTTCTTCCTTGGTGGGATTGGTCAGCCCCAGCTTGTTCTTCTTGTTGAAGCCGCATAAATCGTTATGCAGTTTGCCCGGGTTCACTTCTTTAAGTTTTTCGATGGTGTAGAATCCCATTTTCTGGATAATCGGTACCCATTCCTCTTCAATTCCCAGGGCGAGGTATTCCTCCTTGCCGTCCATCTGCATTTTCTTTTCGGGGCGCATTTGAGGGAAGAAAAGAACATCCTGGATGGAAGCCGAATTGGTCATGATCATAGTCAGACGGTCGATGCCGATACCGAGTCCTGCGGTTGGCGGCATGCCGAACTCAAGTGCACGGAGGAAATCCTCGTCGAGCAGCATGGCTTCTTCGTCGCCGCGTTTGCCAAGCAGAAGTTGCTGTTCGAACCGTTCGCGCTGGTCGATCGGGTCGTTCAACTCGGAGAAGGCGTTGCAAAGCTCTTTGCCGTTGCACATGGCCTCGAAACGTTCAACCAGTCCGGGTTTGCTTCTGTGTTTTTTGGCCAGCGGGGACATTTCAACCGGATAATCGGTGATGAAGGTAGGCTGGATGAGTTTACTTTCAGCCGTAGCGCCGAAAATTTCGTCAACCAGTTTGCCTTTGCCCATGGTGGCGTCGATTTCTACAGCCAGTTTACGCGCTGTCTCGGCAAGCTGGGCTTCGTCCATTTCCGAAATATCAATTCCGGTATATTCCTTGATGGCTTCGTACATCGTATAACGTTTCCACGGGCGTTTGAAGTCGATAATATTTTCCCCGACCTGGATTTTTGTGGTTCCGTGCAGGTCAAGGGCGATTTTCTCCACCATTTCCTCGACCATGTCCATCATCCAATTATAATCCTTGTAGGCAACGTAAAGTTCAACCTGGGTGAATTCCGGATTGTGGAACCTGTCCATGCCTTCGTTGCGGAAGTCCTTTGAAAACTCATAAACTCCGTCGTAACCGCCTACAATCAACCGTTTCAGGTAGAGTTCATCGGCAATACGAAGGTAAAGCGTCTGATCGAGCGTATTATGGTGGGTTTTAAAGGGCCGTGCAGCAGCTCCCCCATATAAAGGCTGAAGAATTGGGGTTTCGACTTCGAGATAACCTTTGGCGTTGAGGAATTGCCTCATGGAATTCATCAGCATGGTACGCTTGATGAAGGTATCCTTTATCTGCGGGTTGACGATCAGGTCGAGATAACGCTGGCGGTAGCGCTGTTCAGCATCCGTGAAAGCATCGAAAGTCTTGCCGTCCTTTTCCTTTACCACAGGCAATGGCCTGACCGACTTGCACAGGATGGTCAGTTCCTTGACATGGATGGAGGTTTCGCCCATCTGGGTTACAAACACAAAACCTTTGATTCCGATAATATCGCCAATGTCAAGCAGTTTCTTAAAAACAGTATTATATAAAGTTTTGTCTTCCTGCGG
>JAUZOH010000495.1 GCA_030706565.1 Bacteroidota bacterium
GTGATTCTGATATTTATTCTAGGTTATATAACCATTGCTATAGAACAGAGGATAAAAATAGACAAGGCAGCAACAGCATTGGTCACCGGAGTAATTTGCTGGTTCCTGTATTTTATTCATACACCTTCAGCAAATGCCTCAGAAAATGAACTGTTTCGGCACTTTGGAGGAATTGCTGCCATCCTGTTTTTCTTATTAGGAGCCATGACTATTGTAGAAGTCATTGATTCCCACCATGGATTTGATATGATCACTAAAATAATACATACCCAATCAAAGCCCAAATTATTGCTATTAATCACCTTCCTTACTTTTTTCCTTTCTTCAATTTTGGATAATTTAACCACTTCCATTGTCATGACTTCGTTGTGTGGGAAATTACTGCATGACAAGAAATCCAGGTTATGGTTTGTTTCAATGGTTATTATTGCAGCAAATGCAGGAGGAGCATGGTCTCCCCTTGGTGATGTAACCACAACCATGCTTTGGATTGGAGGGCAAATCACAGCTTTCCACCTTATCTTAAAAACGATATTTCCCAGCATGATCATGGTTCTGGTGCCTTTATTAATTATCGCCCATAAGTTTAAAGGAGAAAAAATTGAAGATTATCCCCCATCAGATAAAAATCAATATCCGCGGGAAAGCAATATCATATTATTCACGGGCATAGGGTTGTTGATATTTATCCCCATCTTTAAATCATTTACGCACATGCCCCCTTTTATGTGTATGTTACTTTCCCTGGGAATAATCTGGTTTGTGAGTAGTCTGATTCACCGGAACTTACATCCTGATGAACGGTATAAATATTCAGTCACACAAGCATTAAAGAAGATTGATTCTTCCAGTATCTTATTTTTCCTGGGTATTTTGCTGGCTGTGTCAGCCCTGGAATCTTTTGGAATACTCAAACATTTAGCTGATTTTACAGTAAATCATGTTAAAAATGTGTATGTAACCGGGACATTACTGGGACTTTTTTCTGCAGTAATAGATAATGTTCCGTTGGTTGCCGCAGCACAAGGCATGTTTAGTATGGCTGTGTATCCCATTGACCATATCTTCTGGGAATTTATGGCATTAACAACAGGAACAGGCGGAAGCATCATTATTATTGGCTCCGCTGCAGGTGTGGCGATAATGGGTATTGAAAAAATGAGTTTTTTCTGGTATTTAAAAAATATCAGTTGGCTTGCAATGATTGGTTTGTTAGCTGGCATAGTAGTATTTATCCTTCAGCAAAGTTTAGTTTAAAAAATTCCCATTTCTTATTAGTTTTGTCTTAACAAAAAAATTAAGGAATGAATACTTACAAAGCTTCAGGAATAGAACGAATACAATCGATTAAAGGAGTGGAACTAGCATCGTTTCACAAACGTGCTTTTGCTTTTATCCTGGATTTTATCATCCTGTCTGCAATATTTTTTCTGATCCTGTGGTTGTTTGATCCACAACTGCATACCTTTAGTTCTATAAAGAAGAAAAAGGAAATTCATTTTGGGTTCAACACCAATTGGTACAGTACCCTATGGATGCTACTCTATTTTGGATTGGGCACCTATTGGGGAAAAGGGAAGACTCCCGGCAAATGGATATTTGGGATCCGGACTATCTCCATCGTTCACGAACGGCTAACCTTATGGCACTGCATTGAACGTGCGTTAGGCTATGGCCTGTCCTTCCTGGAAGGTGGCTTCGGCTTTTTCCAATATTTTATCAATCCCGATAAAAGAACATTACATGATCGCACCGCAGAAACCATTGTGATTATTGATAGAAATAAAAGCTATAAAACAGAGTGCAAACAGTGAACGATATTTCTAATAATCCATAAATCCTTAGATAAATTTCAAAAACCAATTTCGGAAAATTCGACTTCTTGATATTTTAATTTCCTTCTTCTTAATCCGGAAAATATAATATGGACAAACTCAGCTTGCCCTGAACAAATGGAAAATGCACAAAATTTATTTTTAACCTTAACGAATATTTGCCCACCGGAATAGCCATTGCTGATTATAAACTTTTTCTTTATACAAGTCAAAGATCATTTCTATTCTTCTGATTTTTTTGTAACTTGTTTTTATATATGGCATTTACTTCTTTGTTCTTCAGAAAGTTTGTATTTATTAGCGAATATGTTTATCCCCTAAAAAACACAGGACCAGCAAGCTATAAGTAGGCAATATTCGATACCCATTAATGTTGAATTATTAAAAAAATACCTAAATGAAAAAACTGGAAAATAAGACAATTTTTATTACCGGTGGCTTATCAGGTATAGGGAAAGCATGTGCAATAGCCGCTGCAAAAGAAGGAGCCAACATCGTTGTGGCCGACTTGAAATCGGATAAGGCGAATATGGCCATGGAAGAGATAAAGCAGGAAAACCCGAAAGCAATCTTTATTGAATGCGATGTCTCAATATATAAGCAGGTTGAATCGGCCATTCAGAAAACGGTCAGCCTATTCTCTACCCTGGACGTGGCTTTAAATAATGCAGGGATTAGTGGCGAACCCAATAAAGTATGCGATATGAGTGAAGAGGCCTGGTTAAAAGTAATTCAGGTAAACCTGAACGGCGTCTTCAATTGCATGAA
>JAUZOH010000496.1 GCA_030706565.1 Bacteroidota bacterium
GTTTACAACGAACAGGTGCCCGAAATAGCCCAGGAACCCGATTACGCCAAGGCCCTGGAAGCATTAAAATAATTACAAACCGGCATATTTTATGGCAATATTGTCCAGTATTGCCATAATTTCATCATAATCAAGCGAAGTAACCATTTTTAGCCTCGTTTCTTTAAAATCGGGAAGGCCTTTAAAATAATTGGAAAGATGGCGGCGCATTTCAAAAATGCCTACCGGCACGCCTTTCGTATCGAATGATCGCTGGAAATGCAGTTTGGCCAAATCAACTTTCTCCTGAATGGTCAGCGGAGGCATTTCCTCCCCGGTTTCAAGATAATGCCTGATTTCCTTAAATATCCAGGGACGGCCTACCGTGGCACGGCCGATCATGATGCCATCCACCCCGAAACTGTCGAACATTTCCTTTGCCGTTTTGGCATTGACTATATCCCCGTTGCCAATAACCGGGATTTTCATCCGGGGATTATTTTTCACTTTTCCAATCAGTGTCCAATCGGCATTTCCTTTGTATAACTGGGCGCGGGTACGTCCGTGAATGGTGATGGCCTGTATGCCCACATCCTGGAGCCGCTCGGCAATGTCCACAATATTCTTTGAATTTTCATCCCATCCCAGCCTGGTTTTTACCGTTACCGGAACTGAAACTGCTTTAACAATGGCATCAGTCATTTCGACCATCAGGGGGATGTTGTTCAACATTCCTGCGCCTGCGCCACGGGTTGCAATTTTCCGCACCGGACAGCCGAAATTAATATCGATCAAATCGGGATGTGCAGCCTCGGCAATCTTTGCGGCTTCAACCATGGCCTCAATGATATTGCCATAAATCTGAATACCTATAGGGCGTTCGTAATCATAAATATCCAATTTTTTCACGCTTTTCCAGCCGTCACGGATCAGCCCGTCCGAAGAAATAAACTCCGTATACATCAGATCTGCACCAAAGTGCTTGCAAATAAAGCGGAAAGAAGGGTCGGTGACATCTTCCATGGGTGCAAGCAGCAAAGGACGGTCGCACAATTCTATATTACCTATTTTTACCAAGAGCCGAATGTTTATTTAATTTGATAATGATGAAAAAAAATGTAAGTTTGGGACACAAAATTATTAATTTGTTGACAATGATAAGGGGTTTTTTCAAGAATGCTTTGCCGGCATCAAAAGTTGTATTTTCAATTTTTATCATCCTTTGTGTATTTCTTGTGGTTTTGCTTGCAGGAACATTGATTGCTGTTCCGTTATTTGGAGTCAGCATTTTTCAGTTGCCCGGTATACTTTCAGATTTCAATAATCCCAAAACGGTTGTCCTCTTAAAATATTTTCAAACCATACAATCCCTTGGCTTATTTGTGATCCCTCCCTTTCTGATCGGATATTTTTACAGTGAAAATAAAAGCACCGCTTATTTGAAACTTGACCGTCAACCGCTCTATTTTTCGATTATACTGATTGCCGTACTGATGTTTTGTGTGATCCCCTTTATCAATCTGCTCGGGGAGGTAAATTCGTGGATGAAGCTGCCCCATTTCCTGGCTTCTGTTGAAAACTGGATGAAAAGTTCAGAGGACAATGCGCAACGTCTTACCCAGACATTTCTAAGAGGTTCCTCAATTGGCGTTTTGCTGGTAAATATTTTTGTTGTTGCCCTGATTCCGGCAGTTGGAGAAGAAATGGTTTTTAGGGGTATATTTCAACGATTATTCACCGAGTGGACCAAAAGTATTCACTGGGGGGTAATCATCTCTGCAGCCTTCTTTAGTTTCATGCATTTCGAATTTTACGGTTTCCTTCCAAGAATGGTATTGGGCATTCTGTTGGGTTATCTTTTTGTCTGGAGCGACACACTCTGGCTTCCGATCATTGCCCATTTCTTCAACAATGGGATTGCCGTTGTCTGCACCTTTTTATGGAACAATAAGTTTATCTCCACCGATCCGGATAAATTTCAAACCACGCCCAGTTCACTTTTTATTGCCGCACTCAGCTTAATCCTCGCTATCACCCTGCTGCATTCAATTTTTCTGCACGAGCAGAAAGCCAGGTTTCAGCAGGAATTGTAACCTTTACAGGTAGTACTTTCTCTTTACTCTTTCTTACATTCCCTTTTGGAGGATATAAATCTCATTTTCAGCAGATAATCAGAAGATAAAGGACAATTTTGCGGATAAATTATTGGATTAGTATTTAAATATGAAATTATAACAACGCGACAAACATTTATCAGATTATTATATCCGTAAAATAAGTTAAGGGAAAAATAAAATGTTTGTCATAAACGATAAACGGAATAAAATTCCTCACCGTTTTTGCACAATAATGAAGAGAGGAACGCCATTTCAGGTAGAATATCAATTAGCATAAATTTTTTAAGGAACGTTTGGATAAACCATAGAAATCTCTGTGAAATAATTAATTTTAATATATAATAACACAGAGATACACTGAGAAGACACAGAGTTGCACAGAGGAAATCTTTAAAATAAAAAATATGGACAGAAATCAAATAACTGGAAAGATCCATTGAATTTCACTCTGTGGTTCTCTGTGAAATACCTCTGTGATTCTCTGTGAAACAATCAATTTTAAATA
>JAUZOH010000497.1 GCA_030706565.1 Bacteroidota bacterium
AACGCGCATTCCCTGCCTGTTTTAGTGACTATTTGTTTTTTTTCCGGAATTCTGAGGTTGATGGGATTTTTTGAATGTATGTCGACTATCCAATTAAAAATTACGGCTACCCGCGATTTTGCAAAGTTTTTTCCCGTGGTTTACCTATTGGTGTTGGGCTCAATTCAGCTTTCCGGGATTCTGGGCGGGTATATTTCCTATTATTTCTCCTGGGAATATATGAATTTGCTGGCAATTGGCATGTTGTCATTGGTGGTGGTCAGTGTGATGTTATTACTCCGTCATTTCCGTTTCGCAACCCCGCAACCTTTAAACGGTATTGATTGGTTGGGCGCGTTTTTATGGAGCCTGTTTATCATGCTGATTATTTTTGTTTTAATTTATGGGGAACATTATGATTGGCTCAGTTCAAAGTATATCTTCATGGCAATTATCAGCTCTGTTGTTGTCTTTGTCATGATTTTATGGAGAGGCAGGTATGTGAAACATCCGTTTATTGACCTTCATGTTTTAAAACAACGGCATTTTCATACGATTTCATTGCTGTTTACAGCCATGTGCTTGCTGCTGGCTACACCCAATATTTTGCAGAACACTTTTACTGATGCTATTTTGCATTATGATACCCTGACCACCATGTCTTTAAATTGGGCCGTATTGGCCGGAATTGTCGGAGGTGCAATTTTTTCATACCTGGCGTTGGTAAAGTGGGACTGCGGTTATAAATTGGTAACGGGCATAGGTTTCTTATTTATTGTCTGTTATATTGTGGCTATGTATTTCCTTATTTCTCCGGCAACCAGCAAGGAATTGCTTTACCTGCCTTTATTCTTCAGGGGGGCGGGAAATGTTGTCATTTATGTAGTACTGACAGTTTATGCAGCCCGTACAATTCCGTTTATGCCATTCTTCCAGGCACTTACTATCCTGGGTTTTGTGCGTACCTGTATTGGAACGCCCCTGGGAACGGCCATTATAGGAAGGGCTTTTACAATTTGCACAAAACGCAATATGATGGACCTCGGATCTGAACTGGATTTACAGAATCCTTTGGTATATTCAAATTCCTTCGATAAGATTGTGAATGAACTTACCCGCCAGTCTCTTCTGGTTTCTATCAAGGAAATTTTCGGCTATGTGGCAATTGCCGGAATTTTTATTTTGCTTCTGACACTGATGAACCGATATAAAAGTTTGTTGAAGTTTAAAATGCCTCGATGGGAATAATGTTGTTGAAAATTGTTTTGTATCAAGAGTTATGCTTTTTTATTTTTCTGTTTAGTTTTGAAATCTATATTCATTGGGTGAAAAACCAACTCCTAAATTTACAGCATACCAGGGATTTGATGCATTGTTTCATAGTGTTGAAGGCTATATTTCCAACGTTGTAAATCCGGTGAGTGATATGTTTGCCATTACAGCTATTGAAAACATAAGCCATAATTTGGCAAAGGCTGTAAATAAGGGAAATGATCTCGAAGCAAGGGAAAAGGTTGCCTTGGGCAATACACTTTCCGGAGTGGTTGAAAGTATAGGCTCCTGCACCAGCGAACATTCATTGGAACATGCCATGTCGGCATTTCATCAGAACATGCCTCATGGAGCAGGACTTATCATGATCAGTAAGGCCTATTTCACTCATTTTGTCAACAAACAAGTTTGTGACGACCGTTTTATCAGGATGGCAAAGGCAATGGGAATGGAAGATGCGAAAGACCCGATGGATTTTATTACCATGCTGGTGAAATTACAGGATGAATGCGGAGTTGCTGATCTTAAAATGTCTGATTTCGGGATCAAATCTGATGAATTTGAGGCTCTTGCCAAAAATGCCAAAGAAACCATGGGCGGCTTGTTCCTTTGCGACAGAAGCCCACTGGGCATTGAGGATTGTGTTGCCATCTATCAGGCTTCTTATAAATAATTTAATAACAAACAGATATATGATGAAATCGCGGATTTTGTCATATATCTGAATTAATTTAAGTTTCGCAACAAAATATTTTCCTGGATGGAATAAAATTTAAAGTCTGTGATTATTGTCAATCAACCCCACACCCTTAAGAAAGGGCTAAAACAGGCCGGTGATTCATTAAAAAGTTCCAGGATATTCCTGCGCGAAGCGTTTAAAACAAATCCTTTGTGGTTAAAAGTATTTTTTGCGTCTCTGCGCCTTGGCGTGAAACGCATTTCTCGCAAATGACGCCAAGTCGCCAAGTTTTAAGGCAAAGAACAGCACATCTTCGGGGACCTCATATTAACCAGTGTTTCTCAATTTAATGATATTCTCTTACGCTGAATTGCACTCAGTATTAATATGAAGCAGTATCCCGTTATAACTTTTTTGCTGCTTGATAAACTGAAATTATAAATTCTCCCCAAAGCATTTCAATTAATCATTGGTTTATTATCTTTATTCCCTTTATGATTAATAATGACCGATTATGAAACAATTACTCTGTTACAGAAAATTAACTTCAATAATATTTTTGCTTATATGTTACACTTTGGGGCATACTCAAAGCAAGGAAAATATTGAAGGAAAACAGCTTTTTGATTACAATTGGAAATTTCACCTTGGTGATATTCCGACTGCAAA
>JAUZOH010000498.1 GCA_030706565.1 Bacteroidota bacterium
AATTGACTTTACTTTTTATATTATAAATCAATTTTATTTAAACAGAAGCTGGGCAAAATTGTACAGATTGTTTCTCCAAACCGGCCAGGCATGCCCTCCCGGATATTCGCTAAAGGAGTATTTAATCTTTATTTCATCAAATTTCGAAAGCATATTCCTGCAATTCCTGTATGCAATATCTTCCTTGCCTCCAACAGAAATCCAAAACTGCTTTAAATTACGGTTAATCATTTCTGAATTTTTCAGCATAAAATCGTACTGGGGATCTGCAATACTGTTTATATTAGGTAACCAGCCGGAGCTAAACACACCAAGGTAAGAAAACAGATTTGTATTATATATCCCAGCATAAAGAGTTTGAATGCCGCCCATGGATAAGCCTGCAAGTGCACGATTTTTCGAGTCGGTTTCGGCCCGGTAATTTTTTTCAACAAAAGGTATTACGCATTGCTTTAACTCCGATTCGAATGCTTTCAAATTATTTTCACCAAACCCGCCGTTGCCGACATTTCCATCAACCATCACGATGAGCATTGGCTTTGCTTTATTTTCAGCGATAAGATTATCGAGAATCAGGTCAGTTTTCCCCTGTGTTGCCCAACCGCTTTCGTCTTCGCCTCCACCATGCAACAAATAGAGAACAGGGTACTTTTCGCCGGTATTTACATCATAACCAGCTGGAGTGTACACATAAAAACGGCGCCAGGAATTGGTAACAGTCGAATAATAATGTTTAATCCTTATGTCTCCGTGAGGTACATCCTTTACAGCATAATAGCCGTCACCTTTAAACGGGACTTCTATACCGCTTGCCATCCGGCCCATCCCGTAAAAAGTTTCGCTGGCAGGATCGGCAACAGCAACCCCGTCAATGATTAACGAATAATAATGAAAGCCTTCTGTTAATGAATCTGTAGTTACTTCCCAAAATCCCTGAGCATTTTTCAACAAGTCGTACTTCCTGCCTAAATCGATCTGTACTTTTTGGGCTTCGGGAGCATTTATCCTAAAAATAGCACGGCTGTCGGCTGTAATTTGCGGATATTTTGCACCTCTTACATTTGAAGCTGCAGGAATGCCCCGTCTGCTATATTTATCAAAAGATGAAATATCGACCGGTTTAAAAAGAAACTGCGAGAACATATACAAATTATCTTTCCAGACCTTAAAATCATGATGTCCACCCGGTATTACATGGAAAATATGAGGAATCTTATTGGCGGACAAATAATCATGGGTACGTTGACTGAAGGTTAATAAATTATCAGCATCTCCTCCGGAAATCCAAAGGAATTTTATTTTCTGTTTTACAGCTTCAGGATCCGGGACTAATTCCTGGGGAGTTTTGGTATTAGGAGCGGATGAAAACCCGCCTATCCAGGCGAATTTATCCAGGTTTCCCAGCCCAAAATTCAATGACTGTCCCCCACCCATTGATAAACCGGCTATAGCACGATGTTCGCGGTCATTGAGTACGGAATATTTTTTCTCTATAAAAGGAATCAGGTCATTAAGTAAATCTTTTTCAAAATTTGCAAATGCCTGCACCTTAACCCCGTCATAAATATTACCTGTTGCACGGTCATCTTTCATGGCCCTGCCGTTTGGCAATACCACGATCATAGGTTCTACTTTCTTTTCTGCATACAGATTATCTAAAATAACCTGAGGCTGGCCATTATTAAACCATTCTTTTTCGTCTCCGCCAATACCATGCAGCAAATAAAGCACCGGATATTTCCTGCTTTTTGAATAAGCAGGGGGCGTATATACCAAAGCTTTGCGTTTAACTCCTACCGTTTTGGAAAAGTACGTAACAGTATCAATTCGACCCTGGGGGATACCACTGCGTACGACATCAAAACCTTTGGGAGCCTGTAATTCAATTGACTGCGAATAGACAGACAATTGAAAAATCAATGCAGTTGTGATTAATAAACATAGGCGTTTCATAGGAATTTTATTTTAATAGGACTTTTTGTAATCTTTTTCACAAACAGACACCAACTTTATATGTTACAATATATAACAAGAACTTGAATTTTTTACTCATTTTAATCCTTTCTTATTGTCAATTATAAGTTTTTATCAGATTTTGTGATCAGTTTAAAAATATTTATTGCATTCTGAACCAGTCAACATCCACATATCCCCCAAGCTTTCTGGTGGCATAATTAAAAAGGCAAAACTTATTACCCGTAAAAATTGAAAGGTTAAACCTCATTTTGAGTTCGTCACCCAATGTTTTGAAAGTCTTATTATCGGCACTGTAGGCGAAAGTAGCCTTACCTGTACCATAACATGCATTTGCAGCGAGATATATTGTTGAACCCTTAAATAAGGTTGAATCAACAGTCCTCCCATTGTTAACCATTACGATATAATTTCTGTTCCTTTCTCTTTTTACGGCAATATATCCATAAGGATCTTGAAAAACGGCCAATCCGGAGATATCTCCTTCCTTCATTCTGGAAGTTTCCATTTTGGTAATGCCCATAGTTGGAAGAGAATCCGAATAATAAGCAAACATTCTCTGAGTAAGCGTATTCCGGGCCTCCCGTAAATTATCGGCAATTTTTGCCGTTCT
>JAUZOH010000499.1 GCA_030706565.1 Bacteroidota bacterium
CGCCCTTAACTCAGAATTTGAACCAAAAATGAGGTCAGCTCGGGTTGCTGTCCATTTAATTTCACCTGTTTTGCGGTCTCGTCCATTAAAAGTTTCCTTGTCCTCTGAGGCTGGCATCCTTGCAGTTCTCATGTCAAGAAGGTTTACAAAATTATCGTTGGTAAGAACTTCAGGGCGATGGGTAAAAACTCCATATTTCGAATGGTCGAAGTTTGTATTTAAAACTCGCATCCCCCCGATCAAAACGGTCATTTCGGGGGCTGTCAAAGTCAGCAATTGTGCTTTATCAATCAACAATTCTTCGGTAGATACTTTATATTTCGTTTTCAAATAATTACGAAAACCGTCGGCCACAGGTTCCAACACTTTAAACGATTCAACATCGGTCTGTTCCAGTAAAGCATACATGCGACCCGGAGTAAAAGGTACTGTAATATGGATACCCGCATCTTTTGCGGCTTTTTCAATTCCGGCACAGCCTGCAAGAACAATAAGGTCAGCCAGGGAAATTTTTTTGCCGCTGGTTTGGGCGTTGTGGAATTCCTTTTGAATAGCTTCCAATTTTTCTAACGCACTAGCTAACTGTACAGGATTATTCACTTTCCAGTCTTTTTGAGGGGCAAAGCGGATACGCGCCCCATTTGCACCTCCCCGTTTATCCGAACCACGGAAGGTTGATGCCGAAGCCCATGCGGTTGATACCAATTGCGATACGGAAAGTCCCGATTTTAATAGGGCTACTTTTAATTCAGCCATATCTCTTTCATCAATTAACGGATGATTTAAAGAAGGAATTGGGTCTTGCCATATAAGTTCTTCGGTTGGTACTTCAGTACCCAAATAACGAGAACGTGGCCCCATATCACGGTGTGTCAATTTAAACCATGCACGGGAAAAAGCATCGGCAAATTCAAGTGGATGTTCATAAAAGCGCCTCGAAATTTTTTCGTAAACAGGGTCGAAACGCAGTGAAAGATCGGTAGTAAGCATTGCCGGTGCATGCTTCTTTGATGGATCGTGAGCATCAGGCATAACCTCACCGGCATTTTTTGCTTTCCATTGTTTGGCTCCTGCAGGACTTGTGGTAAGTTCCCAATCGTATTTAAAAAGATTATCAAAGAAATAATAGCTCCATTTGGCAGGAGTTTGAGTCCATATTACTTCCAAACCACTGCTAATTGTGTGGCCGCCCCTTCCGGTACCGAATCTGTTTTTCCAACCCAATCCCTGTTCTTCAATGTCGGCAGCTTCAGGTTCCGGGCCCAAATTAGCAGCATTTCCGGCACCGTGGCACTTTCCAAAAGTATGCCCTCCGGCTATCAAAGCAACAGTTTCTTCATCATTCATTCCCATACGGGCAAATGTATTGCGAATGTCCGTAGCTGCTGCAAGAGGATCGGGTTTGCCATCAGGGCCTTCGGGGTTTACATAAATAAGCCCCATTTGAATAGCAGCAAGTGGGTTGTCTACTTCACTTTTATCTAATTTACGTTCGTCATTATCCAGCCATTTGGTCTCGGAACCCCAATACACATCTTCATCGGGTTCCCAGACATCTTCGCGGCCCCCGCCAAAACCAAATGTTTTGAATCCCATTGACTCCAAGGCAACATTGCCGGCAAGAATCATAAGGTCTGCCCACGATATTTTTTTGCCATATTTTTGTTTGACAGGCCAAAGCAACCGGCGGGCTTTATCGAGGTTCACGTTATCCGGCCAACTGTTCAGTGGGGCAAAACGTTGCTGCCCTCCTCCTGCCCCGCCACGCCCGTCACCTGTTCGGTATGTCCCGGCACTATGCCATGCCATACGAATGAAGAATGGGCCATAATGGCCAAAATCTGCCGGCCACCAATCCTGTGAATCGGTCATTAATTTATGCAGGTCTTTTTTAACAGCAGCCAAATCAAGGCTCCTGAATTCTTCGGCATAGTTGAAATCTTTCCCCATCGGGTTAGATTTACAGGAATGCTGCCGAAGTATGTTTAATTTTAACTGATTGGGCCACCAGTTTATATTTTTTGTACCCCCTGTTGCGGCACTGTGTTTATTACCCACAGCACCAGTTACAGGGCACTTGCTGGTTTTTTCTGAATTGTCTTCCATAGTAAATAAGTATTAAGTTTAAAACTATTTGTGCTAATCCACTATTTACAATTGGTAACCTAAATTTCATCACCATGGTACCAATCAGTCTTATTGTTACATCAATAAACTGATTGGTAAGTATTTATATTAAAGTTAGGAATTCTATTTTTATTAAAGTAGTCTTTCAATAATATTTATTGCATGTAAAAAGATAAAAAGTTGCTTATCGCAGGAATGGTATTGCTAAATTGTTAGCTCTTTTGCAAGTCCCTGGTTTGAGCGTCAGCCCGTGCGGCTTGGAAATATGCTGTAAGATGCGATTTTTCTTGCTTCGCAAACCAGGGTAAAATACCGGTCGAAGCGTTTATTTTCATCTTGCGGTCAATGGTTAGGGGAAACATTATGTATGAGTTCGTGGTTGCTGTCTTTACCAGAGAGCTTTGAACTCCTAAATTGCCTTAAAACCAGCATGA
>JAUZOH010000500.1 GCA_030706565.1 Bacteroidota bacterium
ATTCAGGAGTAAAGGATAACCAGGAAGGTATGACAACAGAAATCCAGTCCAAATTTGAAAAAACATCAATAGTGTCATTACTGCCCACGTAAGGCTTGAGGTTTAAAGCACTTTCGGCGGCAGCAACATAGTTATTGCCTACTAAACAAACAAAAGCATCATCAAAACAAGGCCCGGGAAGTCCTTTACCGGTCAACTCCCCCGAACAAATCAGATAAAATTTTATTTTTCGTATCCCCGTTCCAATGTCTCTAATAAAGGCCGATCTAAGAGTCCAACCAACCCTGTAGGGGATAATCTCATTATTGCATACATACCGCGTCGATTTAACATGATCATTTTCATCACACAATTCCAATTTAATGGTCATTGTTCCCGTATTGCAGAAATAAACACCGGCAAAGATTGTATAGCCCGGATAGTCTGGATTCACATCATCCAAACTTCGAGTGGAATAACCCAATTTCAACAGGTCAATAGTTTGAACAAGGGTAGATTTTCCATAGGAGGACGCCCAATATTTTGTACCTCTGTGGCAACTTTTTTCATCAGTATAAACACTCCAGTATGAAGGGGAAGGATAACCGCCTTGATACAAAGTATCCCTCATGGACCAACCCTCAAAATCGTTTTCTGCACCCGGATTAACAAGTAAATTGATTTGGGCCCATACCATTGGGGATATTGTCATACAAAGGACAACGAAGAATAGTTTTGCTTTCATAAAATGTGAATTTAAAATTGATAAAATATCACACCATGCTTGTTAAATTTAAAAAGGGTGAAATTGGCATCTTTCCTCGATTAAAATCACAAAAATCAAGAAAGGGAAAAGGGAAAATATTTTTTAATAAAAACAGAAATACACTATGATTGCCACAATTCTGTGAATCAACATCGACTTCAAATAAGGCAGGGAAAATTTAAAAAGAAACGATATTTATAATCAATAAAATTACGATATTTTAATTTCAAAACCAAAATCATTAAAAAAACCATTTCCCGTAACAATCTATCCTTTAATCATTTAAAATAGTCGGAGTGCATGATTCATAATCATGAGGTCTTGATTCAACCAATTGAACCAGTGTGGAATTGAAATTAAATTCAAATTTCCATATAATTTTTTTGTAAATTTTCTAACAATTGAACCTGTTAAAAAACAATAAAATAATGAAAAAATTATTATCAGTAGTTTTTAAATAACATTGTTATTAACAGTTATTTCATGCCAAAAAGATAATATGTCCCAAGTGAAGTGGGAAACGATAGACCTTAATTATACAGGGGATTTGAATGATATTTTTATCCTGCCTAATGATACCATCATGCTTTTAAGCAGATTTGACCATACTTACAAAAAAACTTGTGGCTTCGAAAGTGATGATGCCGGTAAAACCTGGAAGCAGAATTGTTTTGATACACTAAGTTCAAGTGGGTTCTCCAATTTTTATTGTTTTAGCCATTTAAAAATATTTGCCGGTAATTATAGATCATATAATGGAGGAAATAACTGGCAAACCTTAGGAAATTTTAAGGGAGGGCTCATGTATTTTTTTAATAATTCAACAGGTATAGGTGTATCAGGATTTTCCATCTTCAAAACAATTGATGGAGGAAATTCATTCCAAATAAAGTATGATACTGTATCATATGTTGGTTGTTAATTTATTCAGTTTGTTGATCATATAACAGGATATGCATCCGGCGGTAAAAGTTTTGATAACTATAACTCTGGAATTATGGTAAAGACTACTGATGGTGGCAATACATGGCAGCCATTATTTAAGAAAACCAGGAGTATAATTGGTATGTCTTTTATTTCGGCCAATATCGGGTATATTGTTATAGATCTTCACGAAGGGAATGTAGTTGAAACCACCCAAACAGGGGCAGAATTATTAAAAACAACAGACGGTGGTAATACCGGGACAAGTATTAACAATAAAATCTACGAAGATTTCAATATTGTTCCATTTCAATGTTATTTTGCCGATGAACAACACGGCTTTATGTGCGGATCATATCTGAAAAGTAAAATAATCTCCACATCTGATGGTGGGAAAACTTGGAAAGAGGAATATACCGGCACTTCCTCCAATTATTTTTTAAACAAAATAATATTTACCTCTTCAAAAATTGGTTATGCAATTGGGAACAATGGTTTACTTATAAAACGTATAGTCTATTAAACCCTCAGGATGGATTTGATTTTATCCTGTTCATCCCGTAATCCGGTCTTATCTGATTCGTATTAATCCTGTTAATCCTGTAATCCTGTCAACCCTCTTCCATTAAAAAAGCCGCTGGAAATCCAGCGGCTTCGTGACCCCGGGGGGATTCAAACCCTCAACCTTCTGATCCGTAGTCAGATGCACTATTCAGTTATGCTACGGGGCCTTGTTTTTTGATGCTGCAAAGGTAAAAAAATTGTTGAATATATATAACGATATAAATATTTTTTATTTTTTATTTACTGCGCCTCCCCCTCTCCTGCCTGATTTTAAGACTTTTGTTACTCTATTTTTATCCGGGAATCCGGGGTTCTGCCCA
>JAUZOH010000501.1 GCA_030706565.1 Bacteroidota bacterium
ATTGAAACAGATAAGGAAAATGACTTGGCTTTTTGAGAATTATTAAATACCTGTCGTGCACATGCCCCGGGGTCCATTTTCCCTTTCCAGATTGTCCACTGTATACCTTCTAAAATATAATTCCTCAAATACTTCATTTTATGGCTGTCAAAGGCTAAGGGAGTCCCTTCAAACACACGGGCCCAGTATGCCATAGAACTGATATAAGCTAATCCATAATTTCCAAATTGCATTTGAGCACCATGTTGATGAAATGAATAATCAGGCTGCAGCCCTTCTTTGGTGGTAACATAAATTTCGGAAGCAATGGAATCACGGGAACTCACGGCCAAGGTTAAATTATCTGAAAGTAAAGCACAGATAACCATATTGCCGGCAATCCAAACTTTATTTTGCCCGGTAGCCCCGTATACTCTCTTTTTCATAATCTCCAGAGCCTGCTGTTTCTCATAAGGTGTTAATTCATCTTTTAATAACAAAAATCCTGGCCCCATCCATAAGGGTATTCCAATGTCATTGTACCACCAGTTGGGGCATACTAGTTTTTTCTCATACCAAAAAGCCATGGATTTATGTAAGGCCACGGATAAATCCTTTGAATTATAATATTTAGAACCAGGAGTTTTGTATGATTTCGCCATTGTCTGAAAGCGTATGGCATGAAGCTTAGGTGCCCAGCTGCTATTATTCCTATCTTTATAATCAATATCCGGCCAGGAACCATCAGCTTTTTGAGTATCCATAAATTCTTTTATCTCCGAATCAGAACTGTTTACTTCGAGGTAAAGTTTTAAATCATCGGCACCCCCGAAACGCCCCTTTTCCGAAATATCCATAAATTCTTTCACCAGATCTTCTCTTTCAACTTTCTGATGTAAAGTCACTTCATTAAGATTGCCCACCAATCTATTTATAACCTCCTGTTGAGCCTGAAGGTTTAACATTGCAAAAAACAAAATAAGGCTGATCGCTAGTCGCTTACACATAATATTCCTTTTATAAATTTTATTATTTAAGAGGTTTCGTTTCACCCCAGGGACTTGATTTTTCAGTATATTCAACAGGAGATACCTTAAAGGAGGGAAGTTTCGGCCCGGAATATACAGTAACAGCTTTCCCTTTGGGAATCTCTATTTCAATGATACCCCTGCCCAAATCTTTAAATGATTTACTACTTCCGGTAACTTTCAGGGTCCCTTTTATGCCTGTAGCAACCCGGCAGGGTTCGCCCGCAAGACTTTTAATTGTGACAAAAAGGGTTGCTCCGTTCTTTCTCTGGGCTGTTACTAAAAATGCCCCTTCGGCGCGGAAATCAGCAAAAGTCGCATTGAGCCATGTTGAGGGTAAACCCGGGAAAATTCTTATCGTATTTCCATAGCTGGTCATCAGGAGTTCCTGCACGATACGGGCAAAAGCCAGAGGCGTTTCTATTACCGGAAAACCCTCCCTGTACAAAGTATTAGGGAGAGGTGACTTTTTCAAAAAAGTTTTCAGGTAACCCAAAGCCTCATCGCCATAACCTCCGTCAGATAAGATGGAAGCAGCGCCCAACCAGGAATACCCCGCAAAAGCTTGCGGTTTTGAAACCCAGTTTTCCAATGATTTTTTGATTAATGGAACTTGATCTGCATTGTTCCAGGAATACTCATGAAAAGGATAAATCATAAAGAGATGGGACCAATGTCTGTGCGATTTGGCAAATGGCATATCCTTGCCTACCATAAAGCCGGTCGTATCATTCACTTCATAGGGAACCAAATGATCAATAATTTCTTTACAGTCCTTTACAATGGGATCATGGGCTTTTAAACGGGCATCAGTCAAAATGATAGTTGATGACAACCAACGCAAGCAAGCCAGAGTATAGGAACTGTTTTCAACGGCATCGGTATATTCCGGGGAAGCTGTTTTGGGAAGAGAAAATGTCCCATCAGGATGCTTTACTACAATATGACGGAGATAATTAAAAGAACCTTTCATCAACGGGAATAAACGTTCTTTCAGAAAACCATCATCCATTGAACTTCGATAATACATCCACAAATTATGCATGACCCATGGCAAGTTACCGACCTCACCTCCGACAGGAGAACTTAAATCAAGGGCTGATGCCCGGCCTATAGCATAGGAATCATTTTCATAAGGTGCAGCATTCCTGGCCAAATTGGCACGTTGGTTCCAGATTGTTTCAGCTAATGGTCCGGCTTCTTCCAGGTGATTGGACATATAAAATGGCCAATAGGTAAGCTGTATGTTCAGGTTCCACCATATAGCAGGCCATCCGGTGCTTCTAAACCAGGGCCCCATCAGATCCAATAAGGGCCCCTTTCCTCTGGAAGCTGATGCCATTTTGTACATCTGTATCCAGTAAAAATTTTCAATGGCTTGATCAGGTATAGAAACAAAACTTTTGGGATAATAATTATGCCACCATGCCCTGTGTGTAACTTCAAGATTTGTAACACCTTCTTTAGCCGATTGATTAACAAGTTGAACGGCTTCTTTTATTGCAGTTTTCCCGGGAATAGAAACGCCCAAACTAATATAA
>JAUZOH010000502.1 GCA_030706565.1 Bacteroidota bacterium
CTTAGTTGCAGGAGTAGCATAATCTTCGAGATATTCAGCCAGGGTGAGAACGGCGTTGGGGTGGCAATATCTTTTGATAAAGCCGGGGACGGAAAATTCCATAAAATGTTCGCCGGTACGTCCGCGCCGGTAGCAGGCTGTGCAGAAGGAAGGAATATAATTGGCATCTAGCAGTTCGTCCATGATCATGCTGAGTGGCCTGTCGTCATTGATCTGGAACTGTTCATGATCCAGGTCTTGTTTTTTCTCTTCCTTGGTATATCCGTTAATTTCTATGCTTGTACCGCCATCTATCTGTGAGATTCCGTATTGAAGGATCTCATCCCTTAATTTTGCGGGTTCCCGGGCCGTCAGGATCATTCCCGTGTAAGGTACTGCCAGTCGCAGGATGGCGATCAACTTGGTGAAATTTTCATCGCTTACCAGGTAATCAGCCGGAAAATCAAGGTTTGAAGCCCTTTTGATTCTTGGGAAAGAAATGGTATGCGGTCCCACGTTATAAACCGCTTCAAGGTGGTTGACGTGGCGGATGAGTGCCATTACTTCGAAACGCCAATCGTATAACCCGAGCAGTACGCCTATGCCCACATCGTCAATGCCGGCTTCCTGGGCACGGTCCAGGGCAGTAACCCTCCAGTTGTAATCCATCTTTTTGCCACCGAGGTGATATTTTTTATATGCTTCAGGATTATAGGTTTCCTGGAATATCTGGTAAGTTCCTATACCGGCCTTTTTAACCGTTCTGAAACCATCAATATCCAGGGGGGCAGCATTGATGTTCACCCTTCTGATTTCCCCGTTCTTGCTTTTCACGCCATAAACGGTGTGTACGTTTTCGGCAATAAATTCGGGACTGTAATTGGGATGCTCCCCATATACCAGGATGAGCCGTTTTTGGCCATCATCTTCAAGGGCTGTCACCTGTGCGATTAATTCTTCATGTGAGGAAGTACTTCTTTTCTGTGCCTTGTTTGAAGTTCTGAAACCACAATAGGCGCAGTTATTGATGCAATAATTGCCCACATATAAAGGGGCAAACAGCACGATTCTCTGCCCGTAAATTTTTTCTTTCAGGGTTTTGGCCCCCTGTTTGATTTCTTCAACAAGTTCGGGATCGGTGGCGTTAACCAGAACTGCGGTTTCTTCGAGGGAGAGTCTTTGTTTGTTGAGTGATTTTTCAATTACTTCATGTACCCTTTTGGGAGTAGAAGGAGTGCTGTTAAGATAATTCCAGATTTCGTCTGCATCAATATAAGGCTGCATCCGTTGATCTTTAATTTTATATTGCTGAGGAGAATAGATCATGGCTTTAGTTTTAATGTTGTAGTATATACAAATATACATAAACCCCTTAAAGATTTTTTAATAAAGCCAAATATTTTCAGAAAATCAATTTATTAGCATGAGAAAAGATTAGTATAATATTAATTTTCAGAATGTTAATTTACTTGTTTATTTTTCCTTTTGCGATTTGACAAAATAAGCCACTTTTTCAAGTGAGGTAATCATGTCATATTCTTCCAGGTAAACGTCAGGAGAAACATTCAGGGGCACGGTGGTAAAATTCAGTATCCCTTTTATTTCAGCTGCCACCAAACTTTTAGCTGCTTCATTGGCTTTCTCCGGCGGAACCGTAATAATTCCGACAGAAATATCTTTTTCTTTCACAATTTTCGAAAGCTGGTCAAATGAGTAACAGAGAACCCCGGAAATCACCTTGCCGATTTTAGAAGGATCAACGTCGAAGCCGGCTACAATTTTCAGTTTTGCCCGTTTGTTGTTGAAATATCCGGTAATAGCCTTGCCCATGTTACCGACCCCAACTACGCCGACCTTTAGGACCTCTTCACTATCTATTACGTTTCCAATCACTTCAATGAGTTCCTTGATATCGTACCCTTTTCTTTGAAAGCTTGAATAACCAATGAACATCATGTCTCTTCTAACCTGCACGGCGGTAAGGTTATGCAGTTCAGCCAATTCATGCGAGTATATGTGAGTTTGGCCCTGCGACAGGCATATTAGCAATGAACGGCGATATTGACTTAAACGTTCCACAGTTCTTTCAGGAAGTCTCATTCTTTCAGTATTTTATGTTTACTTCAAATCGTTTTTTTCTATCTTAATTATTCCCCAATTGTAAAAAGAAATAATTGCCAAAATTATTCAAAATAAAGTAGAAATATCCAATCATTAAAAATAATGACAATGAAAGGTTTGAAATGGTTCAAATGGTTCAAATGGTTCAAAAGGTTCAAATGGTTTGAAAGGTTCAAATGGTTCAAGAAGGTTTGAAATGGTTTGAAATAGTTTGAAATGGTTTGAAATAGTTTGAAATGGTTTGAAATGGTTTGAATGGTTCAAATTAGTTTAAAAGTTCAAGGTTTAAAGTTTAGACTTAAAGTTTCGCAAGTAAATATTTCCCTGAACGGAATAAAATTTAACAACTGAGATTTATTGTTCATCATGTCACATAGAAATAATGAGAAATATTCCTCTGTGTCTTCTCTGTGTACCTCTGTGTTATTGTATCGATTTATTA
>JAUZOH010000503.1 GCA_030706565.1 Bacteroidota bacterium
ATAATAAACATCAGCCACCTGGCTCCCGTCAATATCATCTTTAGGGGAAGGGATACCGAATAAGTTTGTTAACAATTCAAGGGAGGTATAGTGCTTATAATCACCGAACTTCCATAATTCAAGGGTGTCCAGAAAATTTACCTCCCAAGGCTTTTTCCCGGCAATATCCAGAATTTCAGGAAGGGCAATCTGGTTGACCAGCATACGGCGGGCCAGAAAAGGAAAATCGAACTCTTTGCCATTATGCGCACATAATTGCACTTTGCGGTTGGATGCAAATTTCAGAAGCATTCCGTTAAAACCAAGCAGAATTTGCTTTTCGTCATCGCCATAAAATGATTTCAGTCGGAAAAACTTTTTTTGATCCCTTAAAACAATGATGCCACAGGAGATGCAGACAACTTTGCCAAATTCGGCATAAATGCCTGCCCGTTGGTATACATCGGATGCTGATTCCTCATCGTTTCTGAAATTAGAGGATTTTTTATCCCACAATTTCCGAAACACTTCCGGGACATCCTCAAAGCCAGCATAAGCCGGCACTGTTTCGATGTCGAGAAACAGAATATTTTCAAGTTTATAATCATCAAGCATTTTCGAGAAGTTTAGTTTTCAATAAAATTAATAAAAACCGCTCAACTTTATAAACGTATAAAAATTTCCAGTTGTTTTTTTGAATATTCAGACAGGTTAGTCGTAATCAAGGAATTCTTCCATATCGCGGCGGTCTTTTTTGGTAGGCCGGCCAGTACCCCTGTCCCGGGCATAAAAGAAACCATTTTTAACCGGTTCCAGTTTTTTCAGTTCTTCATCAGGAGTAAGGTTTTCCAGAAAATCGGGAACAAGTTTGGCCGAGACCCTGTTTTCAAGCAGGCCTTTCACTCTGAAAGTATAAATTACCGGAGGTTTGCGAACCATAATGATATCATTCAGTTTAATGATATGGGCAGGTTTCGCAATCACATTATTCACCAGGACCCTGTTTTTTTTACATTCCTCCGTGGCAATACTACGGGTCTTAAAAATTCTCACAGCCCACAACCACTTATCAATACGAATATCACTCATGATAACTGACAAAATAATTCAGTTAAAGATAAAATAAATTTGTTTCCGTATTTATTTATTGTTGTATTGATTCATGGCAAATCCAACGCCTGCAGTAACGAAACTTTGAATTGCCTGAATGGCGAGATCCACTCTTTGGGAAAGTATGGTTTGTTCTTCATCTGAAAAAGAGCCGAGTACGAAATCGACCTGTTGGCCTCTGTGAAAGCCGTTTCCCAAACCGAACCTAAGCCTGGCATAATCCTGAGTACCAAGCACCTCATTGATATTTTTCAACCCGTTATGTCCGCCGTCGGCCCCTTTTGGCTTTAAACGCAACTTTCCAAAAGGAAGAGCCAGATCATCGACAACCACCAGCAGATTTTCCACAGGAATTTTTTCTTTTTGCAACCAATAATTAACAGCTTTCCCACTTAAATTGACATAAGTGGAAGGCTTCAACAAGACCAGGCTGCGTCCTTTAAATTTCAATTCAGCTGTAAAGCCATAACGCCTGTCCTCAAAAGAAATATTGGATGCCTTAGCCAAAGCATCCAATATCGTAAAACCTATATTATGTCGTGTATTGAGATATTCGTCGCCGATATTTCCCAATCCAACAATGAGATATTTCAAAACGAACTAATTATAAGAATAACACTTACTTTTTAGCACTGCCTTTATCAGCAGGAGCTTCTTTTCCTGCAGCAGGAGCAGCAGCGGCAGCTTCAGTAGGAGCACCTTCAGCAGGAGCAGCAGTTTCATCTTTGGTTGCACGGGTCATTCTCACTGAAACGATACAGGTGGTTTTCAAATCAAGCAACTCAATATTAGGATAATTCAAATCGCTAACTTTTATTGAATGGGCAATACCCAAGTTAGTCACATCAATATCCACTTCATGAGGGATATCTTTGGTCAAACCTTTAATTTTAAGCTTTCTGAGTTCTTGTAAAAGTTTACCACCTTCTTTTACACCGGCTGCAGTACCATGAATGTTTATGGGAACTGAAACAACCACAGGTTTCTTTTCATCCACTTCAAGAAAATCAACATGGATAATCCTGTCAGAAACAGGATGGAACTGTACATCCTGTAATACGCATTCATGTATTTTTCCGTCAACATCAAGCTTTACCAGATAAACATTGGGCGTATAAATTAAGCTTTTAAAATTCTTTTCTGCAGTTGAAAAATGTATAATTTCTTTTCCTCCATAAACAACACAGGGAACATTCTCATCGGATCTCAATTTTTTGGAACTCGACTTTCCCAGCGATGTTCTCAAAGTACCTTTTAATTCTATTGATTCCATCTTTATTTACTTTTCTTAAATTGATTAGGGTACAAATATAATAACTTAAAAGATAAAACTCGAACTGATCGACTGATAATTATATACTTTATTAATGACATCTGCAAACATATCAGCAATAGTCAACACTTTAATCTTGCTGCAGGTTTGTGTCAAGGGTATGGAATCGGTTAC
>JAUZOH010000504.1 GCA_030706565.1 Bacteroidota bacterium
TATCTGCTGACTTTTCTGTGGGTGCCAGGCCAATTTTTTTCTCTACCGGTGACTGAGACTGGTTCAGAATATTGCAAAGGCGTATCAGTGCCAGTTCTACATGCAAGCGTTGGTTACGGCTGCTGCGATAATTGATGTCGCAATCACTGCATATATTCAAAGCTTTATATAAAAAATCCACAGCACATTGAGCTGCCTGCTGTTTGAACTTATCTGCAATGCTGGCCCCTACCTCCAATAACTGAAGGGTAGCAACATCCTTGCACACCATCAAATTTCTGAAGTGACTGCCAAGGCCAGTAATAAAATTATGCCCATCAAAACCTTTTTCAACAATATCATCAAAGATTAATAAAGACTGGGATATATCTGTCTTTAAAAAAGCATCGACCAGTTTAAAATAATAATCATAGTCGAGCACATTAAGGTTTTCAATGACGCTCTGGTAAGTTATTTTACTACCAGAGAAACTAACAATCTGATCGAAGATGGACAATGCATCCCTCATGGCACCATCAGCTTTCTGGGCAATAACATTTAAGGCATCTACTTCATAATCAATTTGTTCATCTTTTGCGATATATTCCAGGTATTCAACAGTATCCTGAATTTTGATGCGGTTGAAATCAAAAATCTGGCAACGGGATAAAATAGTCGGAAGAATTTTATGTTTTTCCGTGGTAGCCAGGATGAAGATAACATGCTTGGGCGGTTCTTCCAGGGTTTTCAGAAAGGCATTAAATGCAGAAGCCGACAACATGTGGACTTCATCTATAATATAAACGCTATACTTTCCAATTTGGGGTGGGACGCGCACCTGGTCGATCAGATTGCGGATATCCTCAACAGAATTGTTTGAAGCAGCATCCAATTCATGAATGTTGAACGAACGGTTCTCTGCAAAAGACTTGCAGGATTCGCATTCATTACAGGCTTCAATATTTTCGCTTAAATTCTGGCAGTTGATGGTCTTGGCAAAAATCCGGGCACAGGTAGTCTTGCCCACACCACGCGGACCACAAAACAAATAGGCATGTGCAAGGTGATTATTTTTGATGGCATTTTTTAACGTGGAAGTAATGGATGCCTGTCCTACTACCGAATCAAAACTTGCCGGACGATATTTGCGTGCTGAAACTATGAAATTTTCCATCAATTATTTTTTATAAAAATACAAAAATAAACATTCCTATTAATTGATAAACTTGCGTTGACCTAATGTAAATATCTCCAAAGCAATTCAGGAGGACTGAAAACTCCTGACTGTTCTGCAATTATCACTGCATTCAAATTTATTAATATTTCCGTCTTCCTCAATTTTAAGCATTACAAAATAGGGAAAAAACTTTACAATTACTTTCACAATATTGTAACATCTTGATTTTGCAACCCATAACATCAAAAACTGAGAACAGATAAATATTAGACTTAATTTTAGTAAATTTGAATAATAATCGATGATTAAAAAAATGTATCCAGAAATTTAAATCACTGATAAAAATCATGAAACAAAGCATGTTCTTTAAACATGATCAACCGGGTAGCCTTAATTAAAGTCACCTGCGGGTTTGCCTCCTGAAAGTCCGCCGTGACAGATTTATCCAACCTTAATTATAAAATGATGGAATGATGAAAAAACTTTATATTCTCCGGCATGGGAAATCATCATGGGACATGGAGGTGAATGATTATGACCGTCCCTTAAAGAAAAAAGGGATAGATGATGCATACAAGCTTTCCTTAAAACTTTTAAATGACAACTATCCCCTTCCAGATTGTATTGTTTCAAGTTCGGCAATCCGCGCCGTTCACACAGGGCTGATTTTATGCAAGGTACTAAAATACAAACTGGATAATTTTTTTATTGTCGAAAGGCTTTACGAAATAAGTCCCGAGAAACTGGTCCAGTTCTTAAGCAAAACCAATGATAAATTCAATTCCATGATGATCATCGGGCATAATCCCACTTTTACAGAGGTAGCCAACTATTATCTGTCCGAATCCATTGACAATATTCCAACTTGTGGATTAATCGTACTTACTTTTAATGTAGAATCGTGGGAAAAAATCGAAAAGCATAAGGTGAAAGACAGCAAGTTTTACTTTTTTGAAGAATAACATCAGGTTGTCATAGAATTAGGTGTTTATTACCTATTGAGGTTAATTATTAATAGGTTGGGCTGAAGCCCAAATTCCTGATTCCTTTATCAATCCGTTGGCTAAAGCCAACGTCAATTCATAATTCGGAAATTATCAACTTCCCTTTATTTCATTTTTTCATTATCTCATTATCTCATTAACCCATTATCCCATTAATCCATTAATCCATTATCCCATTATCTCATTATGAAATTTTTAACCTGGATAACATAATATCAATCTTTTGGGCTAAAGCCCATATTAAATTACTTCATATCAATCCGTTGGCTAAAGCCAACGTCAATTCATAATTCGGAAATTATCAACTTCCCTTTATTTCATTTTTTCATTATCTCATTATCTCATTAACCCATTATCCCATTAATCCATTAA
>JAUZOH010000505.1 GCA_030706565.1 Bacteroidota bacterium
AAAGGCCTCGTTAGAAAGAACATATCCCATAGAAACAGCTGGGAAGAAACCATATCGATGATTTACATCAAATCTGTCGGAACCATTATATGAGGCTGTCACATCGACCAGATATTTCTGTTTATAATCGTATCCGGTACGGAAGGTAAGTCCCTGGAAATTCTGAGGTATCCAGTTCGAACTTTTATTATCAGTTTTTTCATTATACGACTCTCTGTTATACAAAAACAAAGAAGAAATATGGTGTTTACCAAAGTCATGGTCATAATTGAAACTACTTTCAAGATTTACCCGGTTATTATAATTACCTTCACCCACAAACAAGGTATAATTACTCATTGTATAGGTATCTCCATGTAATGTATAGGATCCTGTAGCAGGATCATAAAGATAAGTCGGCGGATCACCTCTTTCTTGAGACCTGGTATTACTTTCCACACTGGCATAAGCAACCTTGGTGGTGAAAGAAAGTCCTTCGGTAAGCGCATCCAATTTTTCAGTCAACCCAAAAAGAGCATTCATATCATTTCTTCTCTCTAGCGAATAACCTTTACTTGCCAGACGGGCATTAATGGTAGGCAACTGATCTTTTGTATCTCTTGCATAAGCATAAGTTCCATTTGGATTCAAGAAAGGAGCTGAATAAGGATGGATTTTAGAAAAGTCAAAAACTTCAGAAACTATATTTCCATCGGCTGGAGAATTAACTCTCGCAAAGCGTCCAGTAATATCCATTCGCACGTTCAAGCTTTTGGTAGCCTGAATGTCCAGGTTAGAACGAAAATTAAACCTGCGGTAATAGTAATTATTATCGACAGTACCCCCAGCAGAGTAATAATCATCAAAATGCCTGACTGCCCCGTCCTGAGAAAAAGCTCCACCGGAAATAAAATATTTAATTGTCGAATTTCCTCCGGAAATATCGATATTCCCGTTTCTCTGCATTGAACTTTGCTTAAAAATCTTGTTGTACCAATTTACATCAGGATGTCCATACGGATCGTCTCCGGTTTTGAAATGATCTAAGTCTGCCTGGGTAAACAACGGAGTTAAACCATCATTTGTATAAGCCTCATTTACCAGTGTTGCTGATTCGTATGAATTCAGAAACTTCAATTTAGTTACCGGAGACTGTATACCGGATTCCATCCTCACGTTAATCTTCGGAGTTCCGGCCTGGCCACGTTTGGTTGTTACTACAAGTACCCCGTTAGCACCCTTAATCCCGTAAATAGCCGTTGTAGAAGCATCCTTCAGCAAGGAAATACTTTCTATTTCGTTAACATTGATCTGACTAAGCTGCTCATAGGTATACTGAATATCATCAACAATAATCAAAGGCTGATTACCATCGGGGTTTAACGAGCTGACACCACGGATGAAAAAGTCGGAAGCATCCCTTCCGGGCTGACCCGAACGTTGCAGTGAAAAGAAGCCCGGCAACTTGCCACTCAACGCATTTTGAATACTGGATGTTGGCACTTCCTTGATAGTTTCAGCTTTGATGGCACTTACAGATCCTGTATTAGTAATCTTTTTTACTGTTCCATACCCAACAACAACTACTTCGTTCAAGCTATTGTCACTCGGCTGCAAAATCACTTCAAGCTGTTGCCCGCTCTTTATCTTTCGTTCCTGCTCCAAAAATCCGATAGAATTAAAAATAAGCGTATTGGAAGTACCTTTTAAGGTAACCGTAAACTTTCCATCTTCATTGGTAATTCCAATATTTGTGCCACCCTTTTCTTTAATAATCACACCCGGCAAAGGCCCCGTCGCATCTTTTACGACTCCGGATACCTTAACCTGTGCCATTAACACAGAAGGGCTTATTAAAAATATAAGCAGAAAAATATATAAGTATCTTTTCATAATTTCTGAATTTACTTGGTTAATTTTTAGTTACCACTGTGGATTTTGGATCATTTTAGTATTCTTCAAAACTTCCCAATAAGGAATAGGTGCAAAATACATTTTAGGTACAAATTTCATCTGAAGCACAGGAGTCGACTGATACATAAGACCTCCGGAAGCCAGTTTGTAAATAAGGGTACCGTGCAGCGTTTTATTGAAAGTAGTATCAGCCTCTTTCCATCTGCGCACATCCCAAAAGCGGTGTTCTTCAAAGGCAAGCTCTTTCCGTCGTTCATTATGAATAATGGTACGCATTTGATTTTTGGTCAAATCTCCAGCAAGCTGATAAGGAGAAAGACCTGCCCTTTGCCGGATTGCTTCAACAGCATCGAATACCGATTTATCGGGAGCTGATAAATATTCGTTTTGGGCTTCTGCATAATTAAGTAGCACTTCAGCATAGCGGAACAAAATATTATCGTGATTATGATTTGAATACTGGTTTGCTGTTTCAAAATCCCCCATAAACTTACGCAGGTAATAACCGGTAATGGTTTGCTGTTTGGTTCCTCCAGGTTTATCGGCGCCCCCTTCAAAGGTCTGAACTGTCCGGTTTAACCATGGAGCAGTATTATAAAAGAACGTTTTGTAAAACCGGGGATCCCTGCCTACAAA
>JAUZOH010000506.1 GCA_030706565.1 Bacteroidota bacterium
ACCTGGTTTAATAATCCCTGTCTTCCCTGGCCAAACCATTCATTATTATTTGCCCTTGCCCAAACAGGATGCAACAACCAGTTCGTTCCATCTTTCAGTTTAACAACTGCAGAAGCATGATTAGGACCGGAGAAAATTGCCTTAGGCCTGTCCGGATCATTTTCATTGAACAAATTCACAGGAGTAGACCATGAAGATTGGTCAGCCGACAAGGTTTTACTTCGCATTACTTTTTGTCCACCCGAAACATCACGGGCAAAAGAATAGTAATAATATCCATTTTCTTTCCACATAACAGGGCCTTCTGCCCAACTATAGGGGAAGTGATTGTTCAGGGTATTTAACCAATTCAAATCATACACCACCCCAGTCGGTTGTCCGTCATTTCCCAATTCAACAATTCCATTGTTAGGTTGTCCATTTTTCACAATCATATACCATTTCCCATTATCGTCAATGAAGATAGAATTATCATAACCTAAAGAATAAGACAGTTCTGGCGGATTTTTAACTTTGACGGGCATATTCCAGGGACCGGAAGGTTTTTCAGCAGTCACAAACCACATAGAACCATTATGGGAAAAGAAGTCCCAATATTGATTCGCATAATACACCAGCTGACCGCCCCAACATCCGCCAGAGGGCCTGTCTCCATATTCGCTCCATGCGCCCGATACAGGTTGTGCGATTGCCTCCCAATGGACCAAATCAGTAGAATGATAAATCACCGGGGTGGGATTAAAAGATGAGCCGGTAGTATAAAAATCATTACCCACCTGAGTTAAGGTACAATCGGAATGATCACCAGGGATAACGGGATTGGTAAATGTTTTAGTTGAAAAAGTCTGGCTAAATCCGATTGCAGATTGTAACATCAAACTTGCTATTCCAATTATAATTGATTTTTTCATCTTTCTCAAATGATAATTTTTAAAATTTCTAATAATTTCTTTCAACACAGGATAGTATATATTTTTCAACTATGATTGAAATAATTCGTTTTATTCCTTAACATTATAAATGAAAATAAAAAATTGTTAAGTTATTAATTTTAAACAATTAATTATTTTACTGATTTTCTATTGAAACAATTTGGTAAATATTATCATTTACTGTCAATCCACGTTATGAAAAGGATCCTAATCCCGGACTAAGGACAGACGATGAATGAGCAGATTCATCCTGATATATATTACCAATAACAATTAACACGTAATTCATTTAGATCACCCTTGGTCCATGATTAAAAATAAATGTTTTAGGTGATTTAGTTTTATTGATATAAAGCTTATAATTTAAGATCACAACAATCTACAATATAAACATTAAAATATTTCAACAAAAGATAAAAACAATCCTTGTGTTATTGAAAAACAACTTGAATTAACGGGGACAAAGCCCTGCTAATCCAAGTTATTTTTATTTATTCCCCTTATTGTTGATTATAAATTATTTATTATAAAAAGGTGAAAATGTTTCAGATTTGTCCACCCTGTCTCTTAACACTAAGGTATCCTTCATCGTGTGGAAAGTGGAGCCAAAGTTAACCGTATAATTCAGGTGTAAGGCATCACGTTGCACATTATTACCGAACATATCACATTTCTTCTTATATTCACCTGTACCGGCAACAGTATAAGTCGCAGTTGCAGGATTTGTGATGGTACAGTTACCATTATTGTCAAAGGTCAACAGCAGTTGGAACGGAACATTCAAATTACCTTTAATTTTTGCATTGAGAGAAATTAAAAGTTTATTCAAGGCGACAGAAGACACTGCGGTTATCACCTGATCAGATTCCACATATTTCTGATGATAAATATATGTAGTATCCTGGCCACTTCCTGTAGTTACTTCAATACCTCTGCGAAGATAAACGCCATCCCATGGATTTTTATATTTTACAGCATAAAGAACATAATTCTTGGGGACAGTTACCCAATCAGATGCAACGAAAGGATTAGGAGAGGTCAAATAGCTTTTCCCCAATAATATAGAATCCGCATTGGCAACTTTTGTTATTTTCATGGGAATAACATAGTTGTTTGACAGAGCAAGGGGATCAGCAAAAAAAGCATCAGTCAGTTGCACTTTTACACCGCCCATAAATGATCCCGAAGGGATCACAATCTGGTTAGCAGAAGTAGAAGGACTGACAGGGATCAATTGATAATAGTTTGATGGCAATGGACGTACTTTCGCACCGGTTGCATTTCCAAAAGTAAGGTTTTTGCAAAGTGTGGTATCTACCTGTACATCTAAAATACGATTGACATCATTACTATAAACCCCGCCCATTGTAGCATAAATCATGCATTGATGTGCTGTATCAAGCGAGTTGTCAAATACATAATCCGTTCCGAGTATAATCGACCTTACGGGAGATTGATACGGGAAATAGACCGTAGTATAGTCAAAATTAGGAAATTCTATTTTTTCATTTGAGCAAGAAGTCAAAACCGAAAAAATAATCAACAACAAATAAATAATCTTTTTCATCTTATCAAATATTATAGTTAAGTAT
>JAUZOH010000507.1 GCA_030706565.1 Bacteroidota bacterium
ACCAATCTGTCCGGGATTTTCTTCCGTAAAATCTGAGCAGCACCAGAAAAAGAAATAAAAACCAAAAAAAGTAGAATTAAAAATTTCTTCATTTTCAATTTCGGCTATTTGTCTGAGAAAAATTCAGCAACAATATGTTTTTATCCGGATTGATTCTATAAACCACTTCATTCCCGGGAGTTGAGAAAAATCCATGGGTGGCTTTAACCGTATAATCCATTCCCTTATATCGGCAGTCAATCTGTCTTTTTGAAACCTTGCTAAAGGGCAAATCCGCATGATCGGCCGTCGTTAAATCCAGATACCAATTCAAAGGTTTAATACCTTTAAATTGCATTTTCATGTTTTGAGCATCAATGTCTACAATAAAATCACCTTTAACAGATTTTAAAGGCCAGACCACATGTAATTTATCCTGAGCTATTTTTTTCACTACAGGAGCTCCTCCTTCAACCAACATTTCTTTTCCATTTACAATTGCTTTGAGCCGTAATCCGGCAATTTTATCAGCAGTACTCCAGCTAAACCCGTCAACAAAAGGAAGGGTATAAAAGAAACAGGTAGTAGCAGTCCCTTTTTGGGTTAAATAATCACAAGGTAAATTTTCATTAAACACGTGAATATCGCGAAACCGCAATGTGCCGTTTTCCCATAACAAATTGACCCTGTAAAAACGGCTGTTAAACCATACTGTTTTGCGGTCACTTCCTTGTAAATCGTTGTTTACAGTAACAGACGTGGAGGGTGTAACTTTATAATGTTCGCGGAACCATTTCCCTGACTCTGCTAAAGTTTCGACTTTTACTTTCTTTTCATCCCTGAGTCTGGCCACCAAAGGCAATTGAATAGCAAAGCCTTTAGCCATCTTATCCCAGGTAAACGAATTTTCCTGCCCCACCTGAACATAGGCATATTCCATACACTCACCTTTTATAAATTCCTTAAAATACCAGTCCACCCAGGTAGAATCTCCCCCGCCATTTTTATACACGGGTTCCAGGGTGACAACTCCCTGCATTTTTGTTCCCAGCCCCATATCGTATTGACGGATAGGATCAGATCCCAGCATCCTGAAAATCGGAACAGGGATCTGAGCTGATTCATGTTGGGCCGGCATATAATAATTTTTCGAACTGGGATAATAAGCCTGGTTCCAGTATCCTCCCCACAAATTATAACCATCCGTACCAATCTGGTCGCGGCAATTACAGGAAGAAATAATCCCATATTTACGGTACATATAATCCAGGGTATGGGCGTCCATAAACCAGGAACCTGCAGACTTGGGATAATAACCATAGATCTGCTTAAAATCGTTCATGTAAACATCCACTATCTTTTCGCGTTCTTCAGGGCTATAACCTATAGAAAAATCGACATCTGCGTACCAATCCCAGGAATAGCGCCCACGCCATTTAAGCCCTGCTTTCTCAACCAGTTGCTGAGGGATTTCCAGCCAGCAACCTATTTCAAAGGAACCGGCAGGAAGGCTTTTAAAAAGTTCCTGGTAACGGGGATCCATCAATGCATCATACTGTAAAAGAAAAGTGCCCTTAAGGTTATATTTTTTCATCATATTCACCTGATTGGCCACAGTCTGATAAAGAACATTATTGGTAATCTCGGCTCTTCCAGACCTGGGTTCACAATCTCGGACAAAATTGATAATATTCACAATTTTGGGACGAGACTCAACATTCCCTGATTTTATTTGAGGTTTGTTTGAACCGATAAATGAACTGCACAAAAAAATTGCAAGTATTCCGAAAACAAAAATGAACCTGTTTTGAATTCCGTTTAATTTCACTCTATTTCCCATTTCCCTGATTTTAAATTTTTTCATAAAATAATTTGCAAGTTCTGAACCAAATGATATCAATAATTTCTTAGTAAGACGTTAAAAAAAAGAAATCCCACATAAAACTATTGAGCCAAATGATATCAATTATTCCCTGCCCCAGGCAGTGGGCTGATCAGATAAAACCAGAGTAATAGTACCCCCATTGGCAATGTCCTTGTGCCGGAAAATCGAGCTGGTCCAAATCTTGCCATTTATGTTACAGGACTTAATATAAATGTTTTTATCCGAAGCATTCTCTGCGCGGATAATTAGTTTTTTCCCATTTCCCAGAGTGATTACGGCCTTTTTATAAAGCGGGGAATTCAGGTAATAAATATCCTGCCCGGCATTGGGGAAAAAGCCCAGGGAAGAAAAGACATACCACGAGGACATGGCACCGCTGTCGTCATTACCCAATCCGCCCGTAAGGTCAAAATTTTTCTTTAAGGCATAGCGTACCCATTTTGAGGTCAGATCAGGGCGGCCAACATGATTGAACAAACGTAGGGCCAGGAATGATGGTTCATTGCCATAATCGATCAGGTCATTTTTCAGTGCATAGTCAAGCCTGTCTACGAACTTTTCCTTTCCGCCCATTAATTCAACTAATTGATCAACGTCATGAGGGATAAAGTAACTGTAAGTCCAGGAACTTCCTTCATAAAATGGGCCCACCCAGGA
>JAUZOH010000508.1 GCA_030706565.1 Bacteroidota bacterium
CTGGTCATCGAATAAACTTAACTGATCATTCTTGATGATTTGTCCTTTGACCAGCGCGTTAACGGATTTCTTGGTGATGGAATAATAAAAACACATATCAGGCTTTAACTTTTAATAATTCATTCCAACAGGTGGTATATCGTGGCGACAGCTTTTCCTGCCTAAGTTTCCATTCTTTATTGTTTCCCTGTATGGCCAGTTTGATTTTGTCGCGTCCGAAACGCCTGTTTATCAGGTCGGCCACCTTTGTGATTTTTTTCAAACCCGGATTGTTGCCTTCTTCAAATAAATTCTCCTGTACACAGCTTTCATCCGAAAGTTCGGTGACAATCACACCGGTTTTTTTATAAAGAATGCCCTGCTGATAAATTCTCCGTAAACCGCTCAGCGCGGCTTTTACAATATCAACATTAGTGTTGGAGGCAACCGGCAGGGTTACGGTATACGTTTTATAAATATATTTTTCATTTGCAGAAAAAGGATCGCTGTGGATAAAGACAGTAACAAACCGCGCATTCGACTTTTGCTTGCGTAGTTTTTCGGCACAGCGCACAGCATGAGTGGCCAGTGCTTCCGAGATGATGCGTATATCCGTTAATTTTTTCCCGAAAGCGCGGGTGGTTGCAATATTCTTTTTTGCCGGCATCATCATTTCCAGGGGAATGCAGGAACAGCCCAGCAATTCTTCCTTAGTCCTGAGTCCGACCACCGACATGTTTTTCCGGATCCAGTTTGAATTGAGCAAAGTAAAATCATAAGCTGACCTTATACCCATCGATGAAAGCTTTTTTGCATATTGCCGGCCAATACCCCAGACTTCTTCCACTGGCGTATTGCGCAGGGCCCAATCACGGAGCCGCTCGGTATCAATGATGAAGATGCCATTTTGTTTCTTGGCGATATGATTGGCTATTTTTGCCAGGGTTTTGGTTTTTCCTATACCGACACCTACAGGGATTCCAATGTTTTTGCGGATAGTATCCTTTATCCTTAAAGCATATTCCTGCAGGCTGGTTTTGATCCCGCGGAGGTCCAGAAATGCTTCATCAATGGAATATACTTCCACTTCCGGCGAAAAATCGCCCAAAAGTTTCATCATCCGGTTGGAAAGGTCGCCATAAAGGGTATAGTTGGAGGAAAAGAGGGTAGTGCCGGATTTTTCGACCAGGCCCTTTTCCCGGAAAACCGGTTCGCCCATTTTAAAGCCCAGTGCTTTGGCTTCATCTGAACGGGAGATGACACAGCCGTCATTGTTGCTTAAAACCACAACCGGCTTGCCTTCCAGCCAGGGGGCGAAAACTTTTTCGCAGGAAACATAGAAATTATTTGCATCTACCAGGGCAAACATGGCTATCTGAATTTATGGATCATGTAGGTGACAACCCCCCAAAGCCTGAAATCGGCGCTTTCATCAATTTTTATCGGTTTAAACTGCGGGTTGGCCGGAATCAGATATAAGGCCCCGTCAATTTTACTGACCCTTTTTACCGTAAACTCCCCGTCGACAAAGCAAACCAAGATGGAATCGTCGCGGGGATCAAGGGATTTGTCAACCACCAGGATATCCCCGTCGTTGATGCCTGCATCAACCATCGAGTTGCCGCAAACCTGGACAAAAAACGTGGAACTTTCATTTCTGACGAGCAGTTCTTTCAGATCCAGTTCTTTATCCATGTAATCTCCGGCAGGGGAGGGAAAGCCTGCTGCTACAAATCCTTCTACTGGAAAGGAAAAATTGCCGCTACTCTTTTTGGGATTCAGCAAACGGATTGTGATATTATCTTTTTTAGCCGGACGGGGCATAATTCTCAACTTTTTTACAAAGGTAAGAAAATCTGCTCTATCCTCTGGTTGTAAATATTATGTGTTAATTATTAAAGCAAACTGTTTTTGTTTGTAAATTTTTTTACGGAATATCGTAATGATAATGCCGATAACGAATGTCAGGATTACCCAGATCCAAAATCTTGGTTGGGGAACATTTTTTTGTAAGATTAATATGGGCATCAGCGGGACAAAGGCGTTGGCAACGCCATGGGTGTAAAGTCCTGAAAGTGGCCTGTTTCCTGAAATACTTCTAATCCATGAAAAAATAAAAGAATAACCTACCGTAAGGAGGATGAATCCTCCGAAATTCATATATGATTGATCTGTGCCCTTTATAAACCACAAGGGCAGATGCCAGCAAGCCCAGACAATTCCCAAAATAATGTTTGAGAGCCAAAGCCCGAACCGTTTTTCAAGCAAGGGAAGGGCATAACCCCGCCAGCCAAATTCTTCCTGTCCTCCGCCCAAAAAGACCATGATCAGTAAGTAAGGGATAAATAACCAGGCAGAAGGCAGCAACATGGATAACCGTTTCATTCCAAATAATTCAGGGAGGAACCAGGCCACAAATGTACTGCCACCTAAAATTACCAGTGGAAAAATGTACGCTTTCCAGCCAAAATGGATGTCCAGGAAAGTTCTTAGATATTTTTGTGGAAAGCCTTTCCCCTGTTCCCAATGTAAAGTGAAA
>JAUZOH010000509.1 GCA_030706565.1 Bacteroidota bacterium
AAAAAATAGTGTTCCTGACTCTTTAAAATTCAGACTGTTTAAAATCAGGGAGGACAACTTCCTGAAAACCTATAACTATAGGGGTGCGAAAAAAACAGCTTCTTTTATCCTTAAAAATTACAAGAATTATCTCAGCTTGCGTGAGAAAGAGGATGAAGAGAACAATCTGAAAACCTACTCTGCGTTGAAAAATGCCCCTTCACAGAAAGTCGTAATCCTGCAAAATACAGAAATCAAGATGATTAAAGATATTGCTGGTCTGAAAAATCTAAAAGTATCGGCAAATCATGATACCCTGAATTTCATATTTGATACCGGTGCAAATTTCTCCACTACTTCACAATCGGTTGCAAAACGTTTGAAAATGAACATCATCCCTGGATTAATAGAGGTAAATACCAGTACCGGCGTGAAGGTGAAGGCCCAACTGGCTGTTTGTAAACAGCTTAATTTGGGGAATATTGAGATTAGAAATGCGGTTTTTTTGGTACTGCCCGACCAGAGCTTGTCCTTTCCTCAAATAAAATACCAGATATATGGGATACTGGGCTATCCGGTAATTGAATCTTTCAGGGAAGTACAAATAACCCGGGATGGCAATTTTATTGTTCCGAAAAATGAAACAGTTTTCTTGGGAAATTCCAATTTGTCCATGAACGGATTAGCCCCGTTGATATGCATCGAGGGCAAGCACTATACATTTGATACGGGTGCCGATCACACCCTGCTTTACCGCTTATTTTACATCGAGCACCAGGAAGAAATAGACAAAAGCTACAAACCCCAAAAAATCAGTTTTGGAGGTGCTGCCGGCAGATCCGAATTTGAGGGTTATATCATAGACCATACCTTCAACTTTTGCGGGAAAACATTTAATCTGAAAGGAATACAGTTATTAAAGGAAAAAATCAACGATGATGAAACCGTTTATGGGAACATCGGACAGGACTTCATTCTTCAATTCAATAAAATGACACTTAACTTTGATCATATGTTTATTAGGCTTGAATAAAATTTTCTTAAAGCCAGGAATTTGATATAAAAAATCCCCAATAATAAAGAGGATAAAATAACGGTTATTGACAAAAAATTCGTAACTTAATAATATGTCCTCTTTCTTTTAATAATGCCATCTAATTGATTTATAATTACTTATTAATTTCCTGGCAATTATGAAAAGGCTAATAGTTTTATTTTTAGTCCTGCTGGGTGGAATCACGGTTCTAGCCCAGGAAAGGCAAATCAAGACATCTGACGGTGTAAGATTATATGTAAAAGTCAAAGGAAGCGGAATGCCCTGTTTGTACCTTCATGGTGGCCCTGGTGCAGGAAGTTTCTGGCTTGAAAAATACTTCGGGTATTATCTGGAGCAGCATTTTCAAATGGTTTACCTGGATCAAAGAGGAGCCGGACGTTCGTCAAGCCCTAAAAATCATAATTATTCGATGGACAGGATGGCCAAGGATTTTGAAGAAGTAAGAAAAGCATTAGGGATTAAGATGTGGATTACATTAGGCCATTCGTTTGGAGGTGTATTACAAATGGGCTATATAGAACGTTACCCAGAGTCCGTTTCAGGTATGATCATGGTCAACTGTACCTTGAGCATTGAAGAAAGCTTAGGCAAAAGTTGGATCATTAAGGCTTCAGAGTTTTTAGGTAACAAAGATCATCTTTCACTCACGGATTCACCTGATTCCATTCTGGCAAGATTTAAATTTGCCTGTAAAAAACTAAAATCAAAGAATATTTCATGGAAAATGAATTACGCATCACCCAAAACGGAGATATTGGTAAATGCCACTTACGAGGAATTTCTGAAGTGGAATAATGATTTTAATGCAAAGGCATTTTCTATCAAAGATTATTGGATAGACTATAGAAAAAATACTTCGGAAATCACAATTCCTGTCTTGTTTTTCTATGGACAAAATGACTGGGTTATAGGCCCTGAGCATTACAAAGGGATAAAGTTTCCGGATATGATTCTTTGGGGCAGCGAGGTGGGCCACATGCCCTTTTTAGAAAATAAACCCGATCTGAAAAATGCAATTGACAGTTTTATTCATAAATATAGATTATAAAAGATCGCAATTTATCAAAAGCTCGACTATCATTGAATATGATAATTCCCTGTAAGAAATATTTGGCCTTCCTTGCTATCATTTTATTCGCATATGTTCTACCTTGCCCTGCAGGACCGCCTTTTAACACCGATGACCCAGAGCCGGTTCCATTTAAGCACTGGGAATACTATATCTCATCCGTAAATACCCTTCAACCCGGTTTATGGTCAGGAACCTCCCCTCATTTTGAGGTAAATTATGGGGTAGTTCCCAACGTGCAGATCCATCTTCTCTTGCCGTTTAATTATACTTTTTCCCGCCATCAACCTGTCAAATTCGGATACGCGGATTCCGAACTGGGCATTAAATATTGTTTCATCCAGGAAACTGAAAACCGGCCACAGATTGGCACTTTCCCGATTTTTGAAATCCCCACCCTGAAAAATGAAAC
>JAUZOH010000510.1 GCA_030706565.1 Bacteroidota bacterium
AAGAGCAACATTTTCTTTCATAAACATGTAGTTAAATTATTGCTTTGATTTTAAACATTTTGAAGTAAACTTTCGGTGAGGCAAATGCAATAGATTTTGTTCTATTTAAAACTAATAAATAATTCTAATTATTGTTAACAACAAATTATATTTAACAAATATTATGATTTATAAGATTTTATGATAACAATAGTTTAATCGCTCAAACACTTCGATTTCTTTTCCTTTAATTATTATCCCTGCACTTCAGACAGCCAAATAAAATTATAGTATTTTTACAAAAACAAGAAAAATCTATGAGTGCCATTTACGGAATTGTACATCTTGACGGAAGCCCGGTGGAAAAAGATGATCCGGAAAGGATGAAGAAGGGAATGGCCTATTGGGGGCCAAATGGGGCATATACCTGGCAGGAAGGACAAGCAAGCCTGGGGCAGCTGATGATGTGTGCCACACCGGAATCCCTGCTGGAAAAATATCCTTTGTTTGATGAATCAGGCAACCTGGTTCTGATGGCTGCCGCAAGAATAGACAACCGCCAGGAACTCTTTGAACAATTTTCCATTTCCACTTCGGATAGACGGCAGGTCACTGATAGTTTGTTGATTTTAAAGGCTTATCAAAAATGGGGCAAAGACTGCGTTCTCCACCTTGTGGGCGACTGGGCCTTTGCCATTTGGGACAGGCTGCAGAAAAAACTTTTCCTTGCCCGCGACCATCACGGCAATACGGGCATGTTTTATTACTATGCCCCCGGCTTCTTTGTGTTTTCGTCAGCCTTAAAAGGCATACTCTCACTCCCCCGCGTGCCCAAAGAGCCAAATCCTTTCCGTATCGCACAAATACTGGTTTCCTGGCAGGAACAGGACAATCAGACCAGCTATCAGACTATATTTCACCTTCCTCCGGCTCACTTTCTGGAAATTTCAGAACACAGTAAGCCAAAATTGACTCAATACTGGGATATAAACAATATCCAATTGCTAAACTTCAGGAATGATAGCGACTACGTTGATGCCTTCCTTGAAATATACCGTGAAGCCGTACATTGCCGGCTGAGAACAATCCGGAAAGCCGGACTTACCTTGAGTGGAGGATTAGACTCGGGCTCTGTCACTGCCTTAGCTTCAGAAGATTATAAAAAGTATGGAATTGACTGCAAAATCCCTGCTTTTACTTCCGTTCCCCTTGTAGAAACCAGTCAGTGGATAAGTCCACGGCTATTCGGTGATGAACAAAAACTGGCCAAAGCCACAGCCGGTTTCTGCGGAAACATAGACCTTCAATTCATCAAAGCAGAACAGACCAGCCCGCTGGAAGGCATTGAAAAAATGATTGAATTGCGCGATGAACCCAGTCATGCTGCCGGCAATCATTTCTGGATCGTTGCCTTAATGGCCGAAGCCCAAAAACAAGGAATCGACGTTTTACTGACCGGGCAGGGCGGAAACGGAACAGTTTCCTGGCCAACCGGGAATAATTTAAGTACAGGGAAACTTAGTGATGCCCGGCTGGACGATTTCAGACATTTAAAAACCATAAAATCTAAAATTCTAAAACCTATGGTTCCAGTGCCTGTCCTTGAATTTTATCACCTTCTAAAACATGGCCATAACCCGTGGTTAGCATATTCGGCTATTTCTACTGCTTTCGTACAGGATATTCAACTGGGCAAACTGATGAAAGAGATGAAACATGATCCGAACTTCGCGATAAACCCGTTCACCCGCGAGGCCCACCGCCAGATCATCAATCCCGGATGCAGCCAATTGGGCACGATATGGCAGTCCAACAGCGCAGGCTTTAGCATAGAAGTCCGCGACCCTACCCTTGACCGGCGACTGATAGAATTTTGCTTTGCCGTCCCAGACGATCAGTACGTCCGCAATGGCAAAGGCCGCATGTTGCTGCGCCGGGCCATGAAAGGTTACATGCCTGAGGAAGTCCTCTGGAATGAAAGAAGAGGAAGGCAGGCTGCTGATATAGGTTACAGGGTGCAGCAAAATTATCGTGAGTTGTCCGCCGTTCTCGAACAGTTTGAAAAATCAGAACTTGTAAGTTATTATCTGAATGTTCCGAAAATGAAAACTATTCTTGAGTCCGTAAAATCGAGAGTGACCAAAGAAAATACCGGCTTTTGCGTGACTACTTTATTAAGAGGGATCGGGACAGGCTTATTCCTTCAAAGATTTTAAGATGGATAGTATAGAAAATGAGCTTTTACGTTGCTGCTGCATAAGCAAGCCTTATGGAAACGTTTTGTTGGAACAGGTTCAGGCTTTACTCCGCCAACATCCCGATCTGGACTCAAAAAAATTTTTATCACTGGTCGACAGACACCGGCTAATCCCATGTGTTTATCAAAATTTAAAAGAATTCTCTCCCCTGTTGTCGGCCGGGCTGCTTGCATCTTTAAAAGAAAAATATGCAGCCAACACCCGAAATATGCTGATTTTTTCCTCCGAAATTATCCGGTTAACCCGGATTTTCAAGGAGCATCAATTGAATCTTTTATC
>JAUZOH010000511.1 GCA_030706565.1 Bacteroidota bacterium
AACTTACCTGTCAATCAAAGGAATAGAATAATCTATTATAAGGTTAAGAAAGGCGATACGATCTGGAGTATAAGTGAAAAATTCAAACTTCAGTCGCCTGATTCAATAAAAAGCCTGAATAACCTAAAAAAGGGCATACATATTGGCCAAAAGCTGAAAATCCCCATTATTTAAAGTAAATCGTAATTATAATTCCGTTGTCTGGGTTTAAAACCGGCTTCTTTTATTGCCTGCTGAATACCTTTTGCATCAAAGTTGTAATTTGCCCCTGCTGATGATACCACGTTTTCTTCAATCATGATGGATCCGAAGTCATTGGCGCCTGAGTGAAGGCAAATTTGGCCGGTTTCTTTTCCGACGGTCAGCCAGGATGCCTGTATATTCCGGATATTAGGCAACATGATCCGGCTTAAGGCGATGGTACGGATATATTCTTCGGGGGTGACAGAATTTTCTATTCCGTTTTTACGCTGAAGGACAGTCTGCTTGTCCTGAAAAGGCCAGGGGATAAAGGCAGCAAAACCAATACTTCCTGCAGGCTTTTCGGATTGTACCTGGCGGATGCTAATCAGATGTTCTATCCTTTCGGCCCTGGTTTCAATATGCCCAAACATCATGGTTGCCGAAGTTCTGAGATTAAGTTGATGAGCTTCGCGCATCACATCAAGCCATTGTTTGCTGTTGCATTTTACCGGCGATAGGATTTTGCGCACCCGGTCTGACAGAATTTCTGCCCCTGCTCCGGGCAGGCTGTCCAGTCCTGCTTTAATTAAAGCTTCCAGGACTACCCTGCAAGTCGTTTTTTCAAGATGGGCGATATGTACTATTTCTGCAGGGCCCAGTGCATGCAACTGCAAAGCTGGATATAATTGCTTGAGCTGCGAGAACAGGTCGCAATAAAATTTCAATCCCAATTTGGGATGTAATCCGCCCTGAAGCAGCAATTGATTGCCTCCCAGGCGGTGCATCTCGTCAATTTTCGATTTATACTCGTCCATGCCGGTGATATATGCATCAGCAGAAGCAGCAGTTCGATAAAAGTTGCAAAATTTGCATCCCGATATACAGATGTTGGTGATGTTTACGTTGCGGTCTATCAGCCAGGTTACTTCATTGCCGGGGAACTTTTTCTCCCTCAATAAATTGGCAATATAAATCAATTCTGAAACGGGAGCCTTTTCATATAAAAATAATCCTTCAGCGGCATTGAGAAATTGTAAATCCAGAGCCTTATGGTATAAGTCGGAAAATGACTGCATGTTGAATTTCATTAAAATAATCGTGGGCAAAAGTAAGAATAAATCTTCTTCAGTTTCAGAATGAATAGCTTAACTTTGTTTTCGGTGGAGAAACTTTAATAAAAATTTTAATCTGATAGATTATGAATCTGATAATTAAAAAGATAGAGAAAATTCAGGAAAATACAAATATCGTTTTCCTTTGTCCGAAAGGTTCGGATTTAAAGCCTTTACAGCTTACAGAAAATGAGAATACTTATGTAGAAGGCTGTATCAGGGGTAAAGAGACGTTTGTTGAAATAAACCGATACAGGCAATGGCTATTTATTCAGTTCTATGAAAAAAATGCCGATAAATCCCGGCTGCTGGAAAACTTACGGAAAGCTGGCAGTAAACTTCATTCAAGCTTATGTGCCATAAAAATTGAAAAAATTGTTCTTTCCAGTGCTGATGAAGATCATTCGCTTATACTTGCATATACCGAAGGACTTGCCCTCAGTAATTACCAGTTTCTAAAATATGTTAAGGTTAAAAAAGAGAAGCAGTTTTCTCTTAAGGAAATCGGTCTGTTCGCTTCTTCTCTGGCAAATGAGCAGATCAGCAGGCTGAATTCTTTGATTGATGCAGTTTACAGAACACGCGATATGGTCAATGAGCCGGTTTCGTTCCTGGATGCTGCCCAACTTTCCAAAGAAATAGCAGAAATGGGGAAAGCATCAGGATTTAAAGTTGAAGTACTGGAAAAGAGGAAAATAGAATCCTTAAAAATGGGCGGTTTGCTTGCCGTCAACCGGGGCAGCGTGGATCCTCCAACCTTTACCATTATGGAATGGAATCCCGGGAAGGCCATAAATAAAAAACCTATTGTCCTGGTCGGGAAGGGGATTGTCTTTGATACAGGGGGGTTAAGTCTTAAACCCACCAGCGACAGCATGGATTATATGAAAAGCGATATGAGCGGTGCTGCAGCCGTAGCTGCAACTATCTATGCCGTTGCCAAGGAGAAGTTGCCCCTTCATTTGGTAGGGCTTGTCCCTGCAACGGATAACAGGCCGGGGAATAATGCCTATACACCGGGGGATATCATTACCATGTATGATGGGACTACGGTCGAAATGTTAAATGCAGATGCCGAGGGCCGAATGATCCTTGCAGATGCGCTGGCTTATGCAGCTCATTATGAGCCGGAACTTATTATTGAACTTTCAACTCTGACCGGTGCGGCTGTAATGGCAGTTGGTCCAGGTGCAACGGTAGGAATGGGCACGGCTTCC
>JAUZOH010000512.1 GCA_030706565.1 Bacteroidota bacterium
ATCTTGCTTGCTTTTTGATATTAACTCTGTCTTTATATTCTTATGCAGGAGGAGTTAAAAAAGTTAAGTATCCTTATCAGGATGCAAAAGTGCCTGTCGAGAACCGCATTAGTGATTTAGTCGAAAGAATGACTATAGATGAAAAAATTCAGCAGCTGGACATGTATTGGGGAAAAGAAGTTGCCATTATGGATGGTCATGAAGCTTCTTCATATTCCGAAGAGAAAGTAAACCAAATGATTGGGCGGACAGGTATAGGTTCTATTCATGATTTTTATCCACTAAGTTCTGAACTTACAAATAAGATACAGAAATATGCGATGGAAAAAACCAGGTTGGGGATTCCGGTTTTATTTATCGAAGAAGGTTTACATGGGTATTCAGGGTATGGAAGCACTACCTTTCCTATTCCGCTTGAATTGGCTGCTGCATGGGATACCTCGTTGGTCCATCGAATAGGACGGGTAATAGCTACTGAAACAAGGGCTCATGGAGTAGATATGATTTTGGGCCCTGTACTTTGTTTACCCCACGATCCACGCTGGGGTCGTGTTGAAGAGACCTATGGCGAAGATCCTTACTTGGCTGCCTTAAATGGAGTGGCCATGGTTAAAGGATTGCAGGGGAAAAGTTTGAATTCGGATGATGCCGTCATTGCTGAACCCAAACATTTTGCCGTTCATGGAATACCTGAAGCAGGAAGCAATACAGCCCCGGTGAGCATCGGTGAACGTGAGGCCCGTTCAACTTTTTTATATGTTTTTGAAAAAGCCGTACGGGAGGGAGGCGCCATGGGAATAATGGCCGCTTACCACGAATTGGATGGAATTCCCTGCGTTGATAACAAATGGTTACTTACAGATGTGTTGCGCAAAGAATGGGGTTTTAAAGGTTTTGTGTTATCTGATTTGGGAGCTATCCGTATGACACTGGAAAATCATAGGGTGGCGGCCGATACCAGCGATGCCCTGTCTCAAACTTTTAAGGCAGGATTGAATATGCAATTTTATGATTTTGATCATAAAGGTTTTCACTCTGCAATGTTGAAGGCTATTCAAAATAAAATGCTTTCTGAAAAAGATATTAACAGAGCAGTTACTGATGTATTAAGAGTGAAATTCCTCTTAGGCTTATTTGACCATCCATATACTGATACTTCTTTAACGTCAAAAGTCTTTCATACCAATGGGAACCAGGAATTAGCACTTAAAGCAGCGCAGGAAGGGATCTGCCTCTTAAAAAATGAAAATGGGGTTCTTCCAATTAATAAAAATGTGCAGTCTGTTGCCGTAGTGGGACCTTTAGCTACAAGTACTTATCTGGGCGGATACTCGAATCAGAATGGTAAAGGAGTCTCAATTTTTGATGGATTGAAACAGAGAGCCGGGAATTCTCTGAAGATTAATTTTGAGAAGGGTTTTGTCCCGGATTCGGGAAATATTGATGTGTATCAGAATAAGGCGGTGGAATTGGTGAAGAAATCAGATATGGCTGTAGTTGTATTAGGAGAGGATACTAAAATCGTTGGCGAAGGTAAAGACAGGTCAAATATAGACTTGGATGAACAGCAGATGAACCTTATTAAAGCATTGTATCAGACGGGGAAACCTATTGCTGTGGTTTTATTTAATGGAAGACCCTTAACCATCAATTGGGTGGCTCAGAACATTCCTGCCATTCTTGAAAGTTGGTTTTCGGGTGAAAAAGGGGGACTTGCTATTGCAGATGTCCTTTTGGGTAATGTAAATCCTTCCGGAAAGTTGCCTATGACTTTCCCTCGCTCTATAGGCCAGGTCCCTTATTTCTACAACCACAAACCTACTTCCGGGCATAAATACGTGGACATGGCCAGCACTCCTTTATTCCCATTTGGACTAGGACTTAGCTATACCAGCTTTGAATATTCCAATTTGCAGATATCTCCTTCAAAAATTTCGGGGCAAGGGAAGGCAACAATTAGCGTAAGGATTAAAAATACTGGTAAAGTTGAGGGAACCGAGGTAGTTCAATTATATATTCGTGACCAGATCAGCAGTGTCACAACTCCTGTGATTTCTTTAAAGGGTTTTAACCGAATCACACTTAAACCAGGGGAAAGTGGGACTGTTAATTTTGAACTGGGTCCAGACCAATTATCCTTGTGGAACCGGGAGATGAAAAGGGTAGTAGAGCCTGGAGAATTCAAAATAATGGTGGGGAGCTCATCTGTAGATATAAGACAAAAAGGTAGTTTATGGGTTAATTAATAAATAATTTAAGTTTCGCAAGTAGTATAAAGGGGTTATAACAGATTTCTCTGTGGCACTCTGTGTAATAAATCGATACAATAACACAGAGTTACACAGAGAAGACACAGAGGAATATTTCTCAATATTTCTATGTGACATGATGAACAATAAATCTCCGTTGTTAATTTTTATTCCGTTCAGGGAGATATTTACTTGCGAAACTTTAATAAATAACAATAAATGCTATAGAAGACAAGTAGTGGCGAAATCCAATA
>JAUZOH010000513.1 GCA_030706565.1 Bacteroidota bacterium
ACAGCAACAAAAGCCGGCGAAACCTTTAAAGATGTCTATGTTTTCCCAAATCCCGTGAAAGGAGATTATCAGGGAGATATCATTGTTACCGGTTTAATGGCCGATACTAATGTAAAAATTACCGACATTAGCGGCAATCTTGTTTATGAAACCAAATCAGTGGGAGGGCAAGCCGTGTGGCATGGTAAAAATTTACATGGACATAGGGTTCATACCGGAGTTTATCTGGTATTTTGTGCCTCAAGTGACGGTACACAGACCTGTGTCACAAAAATATTGTTCATCCGTTGATATGCCGGAGCTGACCATATAATTAATCAGAGAAATGCTTTGCAAAACCAGGGGATTGACCCTTCATTATATTAAATATTCGGACTCATCGGTAATTGCCTGCATCTACACAGAATTTGCAGGAAGGAAATCTTTTATCATCAATAATGTAAGAGGTAAAAATTCTGCTACCAGCATAGGCCTGTTCCAGCCGCTTACCATCCTCGAAATGGATATTTATTACCGCGAAAAAAAGGAATTGCAGAGAATTAAGGAAGCACGGATTATTACCCCCCTTCAGAACATACCTTTTGATATCAGAAAAAATACCATTGCCCTTTTTCTTGCCGAAGTTTTATATAAAACCCTGCGCGAAGAAATAGGGAACGAACCCTTATTTGGCTTCCTGCTTAATTCAATTCAATTACTGGACTGCAATACTCGTGGCACGGCAAATTTCCATCTGCTATTCCTTCTGGAATTATCCAAATACCTTGGATTTTATCCCTTACAAAATTATAGCGATGAAAATCCTATTTTCGATATGCTGAATGGGAAATTTGTAGCCTTACTCCCGGTTCACCCTTATTACCTGGACAAGACTTACAGCCTTATGTTGAATGACCTGATGAAACTATCGTTCACAACAATTTATTCCATGGAACTGAACCATACCCAACGTTTCGAATTATTAAGCAAAATTCTGGAATACTATTACCTTCATCTTGAAGGAATAGGAAAGATCAAATCCCTTGAAGTGCTTAAGGAAATATTCTGATAACCAACATATTGCCTCAGCGTCTGGTTACTTTACAAATTTCATTTTGTACTTGACATCAACCTTGCCTTCCGAAATCTGTATAAGTTTTCTGCTCAACAATTTTCTTTTCAACAAATTGATATGGTCTATATAAAGGATTCCGTCGGTATGGTCATATTCATGCTGTACGGCACGAGCTGTTTCTCCGCTGAAGTGTTTTTTCTGCTTCTGAAACTGCCGGTCCAGATATTCTATTTCAATATCCCAGGGCCTTTGAACATCTTCCCGGACCATAGGAATACTCAGGCATCCTTCAGATTCCACCCAGGTCTTTTCAGACCTGTAGGTTATCTTTGCATCTATGAATGTCTCAACTATACCCTGATCATCAGGAAATAAAAACTCCCTTTCCTTTTCCTCCAAATTATCATAAACCTGTTTGGAATCGACAATAAAAAGTTTCAGGGCATGATTAATTTGCGATGCGGCCAATCCCATTCCATTTGCCGAATACAGGGTAGTCCACATGTTATTTACGATTTTTTCCAGTTCCGGATAATCTTTATCAATATCTATACATTTTTTCCGCAGGATAGAATGGCCATAAGATAAGATTGGTAATATCATTATTCTATTTTTGATTTTATGGATGCAAAAATAATAAAAATCAGCTTGATTTCTGCTATCAGCTTCAATTGCCTGCATCAATTGCTGCCAGCTTTAGCAGGGGTAGAATATAGATATTTATTGGGCTTTAGCCCAAATTTATTTTAAATAACTGAATTCTGCCCCAATGATTTGGCTAAAGCCGGGGAAAAAACATCTATTCCTCCGTTGGCTGAAGCCAACGGCAATTCATTTTTTATTTTAAATGTTTTTATGTGTTTAATTGTGGTATCAGCAATCGTATTCCCAATTACCCAACCACTCAAACATAAAATTCATCCAGGAACTTGAACTTTTGAACCGTAAACTCCTTGAACCCTTGAACTCTTGAACCTTAAACCCCTTGAGCCCCTGACCCCTTGAACCCTTGAACCAACTTGAACTATATCGAACCATCTCAAACCATTTCAAACCATTTCAAACTATATCAAACTATATCAAACCATCTCAAACCATATCAAACTATATCAAACCACACAAGGTTTTCACAATGATCACCATCAACCTGTATTCTTCATGTACTTTGAGCCTTAGTGGTAAATGTATTTCAAACCATCTCTGATTTCACCATATAAAAATATTGGATTGTCCCTTTTATTATTGTAGTTTTGGCTGTCTACAAAAGAGCTTATTAATCTATATTTAATATGAAACACCCATGTTTCCGGAAACACAAAACAGGAATGAATAAAAAAATGGGTGTTCCATACGACCTTAGAAAATAAATTAATTCGTATGAAACCAACATTATTGGTACTTGCCGCAGGCATTGGGAGCCGTTACG
>JAUZOH010000514.1 GCA_030706565.1 Bacteroidota bacterium
CGTAATCAATAGCAAGAGATTTAATCTTCAGACTGTCCGTTTCAAGAACTGAAGCCACTTTCCCAAACTGATTGTATGTTAGGTCGTGTCGAGGTGGTTTATAGCTTGAAATAGCCGCTAACTTATAAACATAAGAAGATGAATATGGAAAGGGTGGTTTTAATTTCAGGCCAAAGTACTTGGAGCACCTGGGCATATGCCTTCAGGGTAATAAATGCATTATGTTGAAAAGGATATGATTGCAGACATTAACATTGAAGATATTTGTTAACATGTTGAAAACATGGGAAAATCATGTCCATCGGAACTAATCGCCTTATTTTTTGGCCAAATATCAGGGAATGGGAGTTCATTCAGGCTGCTAAACCGGCAAAGGTTGAACAGTTTCAAATGAATACTAATAAACAATACAGTTTTTTGATTGTTTTTCTGTAAATTTGCACAATAATAAAAATACTTTCTTATGGCAAGAATCATCAATGATATTTCAAGAACTTTCAACGAATATTTACTTATTCCTGGCTTAACGACAAAAGAATGTACTCCGGATAAAATCAATTTAAAGACTCCTTTAGTTAAATTTTCTAAAGGTGACAAACCTGATTTAAATTTGAATATCCCGTTTGTTTCGGCAATTATGCAGGCCGTATCTGATTCCAATATGGCTATTGCCTTGGCAAGAAATGGAGGGCTTTCTTTTATTTTCGGTTCTCAATCAATTGAAGAGCAAGCCGAAATGGTAAGAAAGGTAAAAAAATACAAAGCTGGTTTCGTGATCAGTGATGCCAATTTGACTCCGGATCAAAGCCTGAAAGATGTAATTGATCTGAAGGATAAAACAGGGTTTTCAACCATAGGCATTACCGATGATGGAACTTCGAATGGAAAACTATTAGGATTAGTGACAAGCAGGGATTATCGCCCGGGGAAAGATAATCTGAATAAAAAAATAAAGGAATTCATGACCCCGTTTTCCAAATTAGTCGTTGGGAAGTATGGAATAAGCCTGGACGAAGCCAATGACATTATATGGGAGAATAAGATCAATGCCCTTCCTATCATTGATGACCAACAGCATTTAAAATATTTTGTTTTCAGAAAGGATTACGACAACCACAAAGACAATCCCAATGAATTGTTGGATGCACATAAAAGATTGCTGGTTGGCGCCGGGGTTAATACCAGGGATTATGAAGAACGCATTCCCAAATTAATAGAAGCCGGTGTAGATGTTATCTGTATTGATTCGTCTGATGGATTTTCAGAATGGCAAAGGGATACGATAAAATTTGTAAGGGAAAATTACGGAAACAAAATAAAAATTGGAGCAGGCAATGTAGTCGACCATGAAGGATTCAAATATTTGGCTGATGCCGGAGCCGATTTTGTAAAAGTCGGAATTGGCGGAGGTTCAATTTGTATAACCAGGGAACAGAAAGGAATAGGAAGAGGACAAGCCACTGCATTAATCGAAGTTTCCAAAGCCCGTGATGAATATTTCGAAAAAACCGGAATCTACGTGCCTATCTGCTCAGATGGGGGAATAGTTCAGGATTATCACATGGTGCTTGCCTTAGCAATGGGAGCCGATTTTTTAATGATGGGCAGATATTTCGCCCGTTTCGATGAGAGCCCGACAAAAAAAATCATCGTTGGCGGGAATTATGTGAAAGAATATTGGGGTGAAGGCTCAAACCGGGCAAGAAACTGGCAGCGTTATGATATGGGCGGCAGCAATAACCTTAAATTTGAAGAAGGAGTTGATAGTTACGTTCCTTATGCCGGGAAACTGAAAGACAATCTGGATATGACCTTAGGAAAGGTCAAATCGACTATGTGCAGCTGCGGGGCCTTAACCATACCGGAATTAAAGAAAAAAGCAAAGATAACCATGGTTTCATCCACAAGCATCATTGAAGGGGGTGCCCATGATGTAATCTTAAAAGAAACAAAACGGGAAAATTAAAAATCCTCCTACTTTAGATTTTATATCATTTTAAATACTTTAAACATGGGTGAACGAATTATTTTGATATTTGTTAGCCCATGTTTTTTATAAGAATTAATCTGTTGTTCTCCGGAAAAAATTTAGAATTATTTAAAAATCTACAAAGAATGAAAGTAATAGCAATTAACGGAAGTCCCAACAAGGAAGGAAATACTTTCCACGCCTTAATGATGATAGGCTCAAAGCTCAAGGAACAGGGAATAGATTTTGAAATCCTGCATATAGGGAACAAAGCAATCAGAGGTTGCTTAGGTTGTGGAAAGTGCAGGGAAAATAAAGATGAAAAATGTGCTATTACAACAGATTCGATAAATGATTACGTACAGAGCATGAAACAGGCTGACGGGCTCATACTGGCAGCACCTGTACATTACTCGGGCATTCCCGGAACCATGAAAAGCTTTCTGGACAGGACTTTTCAAGTTGCCGGCAGCAATGGCGGCCTTTTTCGCCACAAAGTCGGAGCTACA
>JAUZOH010000515.1 GCA_030706565.1 Bacteroidota bacterium
CGATATGGAATGGTATATGGATCAGCATACAATCTAATATCAAAAATATCGAAACAATCAGAAGCTTCCGAAATAGTTTTCTGGAAGAACTCAAGGCTTTTTTCCTGACCAGGATATTGAAAATCTCCTGGAGGATTGAACAGACCGTCGTAGCCACCCAGTACTACCTTTGCACCCTTATCAGCATCTTTGACTGCTTTATGAAATACCCTGAGTTCACTAATAAATTCATCAACACTACCCGACCAATAAACAGGGTTATTTGGTTCGCAGTCATTTTGCCAATATTTTATCTTTCCTTTGCAATGCTTAACCAGACGGTAAATAAAATTATAATAATCGTCCGCCGATTTTGCTGGCGACGAAGGCAACATGGCTGTAGTTGTTTTTGTAGCCCAGGTAGAAGAAGAAAAGATAGATACAAGTACCTGATCTTCCGGTTTAATTTGGTTCAGTAAAAAATCAACAGTTTCCCAGTTATATTTACCTTTTTCTGGTTCAATCTGATGCCAAATTAAATAGACCTTTGTACTGTGTACCCCCAATTCATTTAAGGAAGGTATAAATGTTACCGGAGGCTCAGGAGGGTAACCATACAGGAATCCCCAGGCTATACCTATGGGAGGCAATAATATATCCGTTTCCTTTGCAGGCTTATCTTTCTGTCCGAAAATGTTAATTGTAATTGATAAGATCAATACTATAAATGTAAGTCTTTTCATATTTTTGATATTAAGTGGACTTATAACATATTACTTATTCACAGGCTTTTTCTTACTATCCTTGATGATCTTCACTAATGTACGACAATTGTTGATAGAGTGTGTTTTATGTTGCACACAACGTTGAGTAATCGAGTAGGCAAAGGGAGTTTCACTTTAAGCCGCTCATCAGAACCGTGCTTGATAGTCTCCCATCACACGATTCTTGTTATACAAATTTATGCATTTTATTAGAAAAACCCTAAGCTTCCTTATTTTGGCAATTATCCGTTTCTTTGAAGTGGTGTTCATTGCACAAATCAAACCCGAGAAAAAATTTTCCTCTCCGATTATGGGTCGTTTTCTATATCAGTTGTGCAATAACTTTCATCGGGAGAAACATCTTTTCACTATCTGGTAATTGTTCAAATCCATACTTTTTGTAAAATTCAACTGCCTTTTCGTTGATAGGATCTACAACTACAGCCATTGCTCCAATACTCTCATTCGACAAATTGTAACTTCTAAATAGTGCATCAAGAAGAAGATGTTCTCCAAGTCCTGTTCCCTTTGTCGTAATGTCCCTTGCTAATCGACCTAATAAAATAACCGGAGCATTATAGTTTTTTGGTACTTGTTTTAAATATTTTTCAGGTATTAATTCTCGACCAAGACTTTCACTTGTTAAAGTATAATAACCAACAACATTTTGTTCATCATCGATTGCAACAAAACAAGTCGCAAGTCGTTTGCGAATATCTTGACTAACCTGTTTTCTAATATATTCTGTTAATGAATCTTCTTCACAGGTGAATTTTTTTCTATGATGAGTCTTTTCTAAAAGTTGAATTCTCACTTGAATGTCGTTTGCAATTTATACTTTTCAGCAGCTTCAACTAAATTTTGATTAGGTTTACTACTCCCAAATACAGCATCAAAAAATTTCTTCCTATCTCTTTCACTTGCAATAATTCTGTCCTTTTTGGTAATTATTTCTTCGGACTGTTCTTTAACAATCCGAATAATAAAACTGCTAAAAGATTTATCCCCACTTAATTTTTGAGCTTTCCGGAAAATCCGTTTATCATAAGTAGATATTCTTATCTCAATTCGCTCATCTTTATTTTTTAAAGGCGCTTCCATAATATTATTTTTTACAAATGTACGGCAACCTATCGTACAAAACAAGTTTTTTTAAATGCACATAACTCCAGCACTATGGTTAGTTGTCGATTTTGACGTACCTCATTATCAAGACACCCCGCACTTTTATAAGTACAAAATCCAGTTCAAAACGGACACTTAATCCGGAAGAAGCCGGACAATTATTCCGGTTGAACGCAGGTTAAAAATTAACAGCAATTTTACCCGTAATGTTTTTACTTTTCATTCCCCACGAAATAGCGGATTAGGCCGCTTCGATTAGTTGTCGTCAAAAAAAGTGCCCAAAAAGACTTGACGAAAAAGACTCGCTCATTCGCCAATAGGCGAATGCGCTCAGACAGTTTTTCGTCAATATGGAATTGTTTTTGACGCTTCGCGAATAAATACCGTTAATCTTTTATGGTCGGTTTCGCTCAGACAACACCCAACCAAAGCGGAATGTTGTTTACATTGAGCTAATAATAAATGTCTGATCTTGAAAAGATAGTCAGATGGCTTGATCATGGAGAATGTGGAACTGCTTGTTTTTTAGGATTTTATCTTTGCAGATAGTTCCAAGCCCTGCAAAATTTACAAAACTTCAAAGAACGGTTAATCAGCCTGCCTTCAAAA
>JAUZOH010000516.1 GCA_030706565.1 Bacteroidota bacterium
AAATGTTATAGAATGCATGGATCAATTTAGTTTTTTAAATCTTTTATGTCAGGTGATGTTTCGGCTTTTCGCGACTTATCCTGTTCATCTGTAAAAGGTTGTGTATTTTTTACAAACAGAAGGGCATTGGAAAGACTAAGTTCATTTTCTTCCGGCAAAGGATTCTCCTTGGCAAACTTAACCAAATCGGCCAATGTAAATATCTGTTTCAACAGATTGAAAGAAACCTCATCATCAAATCCCGAATTTTTAAGCGACTGCAAAATTTCTTCACTGGTCTGTTCCAAAGTTTTAACATGAAACATCCGGTTCACATATATCCTGATGATTTCCGTGATAATCGTATGATATTGTTTAAACTTACCTTGTTGCCAAAGCTTTTGATTCCTCAACCTCTCGAGATCTTTGACGGCAGTAAGATAAGGGGGTTCCTCAGGTTTGCGGATCATCAGCAAAGGCTCCTTCTTCCTGATTTTTCTGATAATAGCAATGACCAGGATGGCAATAATTGCCAAAATGATTATACCCAGAATATAAGGCATAATTTCGCGGAATGACCAGGGAACATTCACAGGCTCCTTGACATCGTAAAAATCCTTGGTGGTATCGACAGCTATCGTATTCACCATAAGGGAAAGAGGTGCAGTAAGCAGGCTGTCATTATTAACCATAAATTTAAAAGCCGGAATACGATAACAGCCACTGTCAAACGAAGTGACCATATACTCCTGAGTCAGTTTCAGCCGCTTATCGGGAAGAACAGTCGTATCAACCTTCGTTTTGGCAACCACTTCAACATTTTTCATCAGGCTGTCGCCGACCACAGGGAAACTTATTTTAGTTCCTTTTTGTATGGTCGCCTCTAAAGTTAATTTAGTCTGGCTTCCAATTAAAATTTTGGAGCTATCCAAAGCCGCCTTAACACTCTGTGCTTCAACCTGTTTTATTCCGGCAAAAAACAATACCACAAACAGCATGATCAGCTGCCCAAAGAAACGGAATCTAAACATCATTATATCAATTGACTTCATATCTTTATAAATCCCAAAGAAGATTATCTTTGTTTAAATAAATTAATTAAGGGTTTCACGTAATCTTCGTCTGTTCGAATATTCACCGAATCAATGCCACATTTGCCCAAAACTTCATCAATCCGCTTGTTTCGTTCATCCCAATACATTTCGTAATGTTTCCTCACATTAGGATCTGAAGTATCGACCAGCTGCATTGAATCTGTTTCCGCATCAACAAACCTGACCAACCCGATAGAAGGGAGTTTTGTTTCACGTTCGTCGTAAACTTTTAATGCAACCAGGTCATGCTTATTATTGGCGATTTTCAAAGCATCCTCAAAGTCAGGGCTCATAAAATCAGAAATAATAAAGGCCGTACAGCGTTTTTTAATGGCATTGGTCAAATAACGAAGGGCTTCAGAAAGATTGGTTTTTTTATCTTCGGCTTTGAAATTAAGCAACTCACTGATGATACGCAAAATATGTTTGCTTCCTTTTTTAGGAGAAATGAATTTTTCCACCTTATCCGAAAACATAATCACTCCGATCTTATCGTTATTTTGTATAGCGGAGAATGAAAGTACAGCTGCAATTTCAGCAATCAGTTCATTTTTCAATTTTGCCCGGGTACCAAATTGTCCGGATCCACTGACATCGATAAGCAGCATGACGGTCAGTTCCCTCTCCTCTTCAAAAACCTTAACAAACGGGCGGTTAAAACGCGCGGTAACGTTCCAGTCTATCGAGCGGATATCATCACCAACCTGGTATTCCCTCACTTCGGAGAATGCCATACCATGACCCTTAAAAGCGCTATGGTATTCTCCGGCAAAAACATTGCTTGAAAGTCCCCGCGATTTTATTTCAATCTTTCTTACTTTCCTTATTAAATCTGATGCTTCCACAACTACTTCCTTTTAATGATCACCGTAAAAAACCATTTTTCACAATTTAATTGCACGGCATATTTTTGGTTTTTATCATAATAAACCCAGGAATACATCCCTGTTTTCTTATATTTTTTATTAAATCTGGTTGTTGTTTCGTTCAAATACATGTAATCGCTCATCATTTTTGACGAAGTACATACATCATCTGCAGAAAGGAAATACAATAAAGTTTGATTGCCTAAATTATCCACATATTTCAAATATCTAAAGCACTTATTCACAGCCCCTTCATCAAGTATGAAATTTGGATTAGAGGTTCTCATCAATTTTTTTACGTCCTCCTTATGCAGGCCAATAAAATTTTGCGCTGAGACATTCAGCAACAAAAACATGGGTAAAAACAGCAAAGAGATTTTTTTATAAATCACAAATCAAGATTTTTATGAAAAACCTTTAAGGTACTTCAACAATATTTAAAATACTGGTTATAATATCCTCGCTTTTAATATTTTCAGCTTCAGCCTCGTAAGTAAGTCCAAGTCTGTGACGCAGGACATCA
>JAUZOH010000517.1 GCA_030706565.1 Bacteroidota bacterium
CCAGCTTCCAGTTTTTTGAGCAGCTCTGCTTCTGTCAATCCGTTCAGATCTTTAACCACCCGGTTGTAATCGAAAATTTTCAGTTGATTATCGGGAAAGTGAACAGCAAGGAAGAAGTTATATTCTTCAGTACCTTTGTGATTGGGGTTGTTTAGTTTCCTTTCATTTCCAACATGGGCGGCGGCGGCTGTACGATGATGGCCATCGGCCACATAGGTGTATTTGATTTCCGAGAATAAATCCACAAGCCTGTTTATCTTTTGCGGGTCAGATATCACCCAAAACTGATGTGTGATACCGTCTTCAGTAGTAAAATTATATTCGGGAGCTTTGCTGACTTCCTTTTCAACTATGGTATCAATCTCCTTAACGGCAGGATAGGTGAAAAACACAGGTTCGTAGTTCATATTGCTGGTACGGATGTGGTTCATCCTGTCTTCTTCCTTGTCGGGACGTGTAAGCTCGTGTTTCTTTATGATGTTGTTCATGTAATCCTCAACGGCGGCACATCCTACAATTCCATATTGAGTCCGTCCATCCATGGTTTGAGCATAAATGTACAAATAGTCTTCTTTATCCTGATTTAGAACCCCTTCCTGCATCATTTCTTGCAAATAAGATTTCCCTTTTTGGTAAACTTCAGGCGAGTGTTCATCGCACGAGTCGGGTAAATCAATTTCGGGTTTCGTGACATGCAAAAAAGAATAAGGATTACCTTCAGCTTCTTTTCTTGCTTCTTCTTTGTTTAAAACATCGTAGGGACGTGCGGCAACTTGGGCAGTCTTGTCTTTTGCAGGACGAATGCCTTTGAAAGGTTTTAAAATAGCCATGATTGATGATAATTATTATTTAAAAGTGATTATTTGTCGGAACAAAAAAGACTCCAAATTATTATTCCAATCTGAAGTCTTTTAAATTTCATATCTGTAACTATTATTTATTAACCTGGAATTTTTTATCGCCTTTTTCGAAGAAACCGACGATTTGGTTAGCGGCAGCCAAGCCGGCATTAATATTTGCTTCCTGGGTCTGGGCCCCCATTTTTTTAGGGGTGAAGAAAAATCTTCCGGCATATTTCCCTTCAATTTCGCTTTTACAATCAGGGGAAATATCTGCGATATATTTAAAATCGTCCCTGTTGGCGAAAATTTGCAACAAACCTTCTTCATCAATCACCTCTTTGCGGGCTGTGTTAACTAAAACAGCGTTTTTCGGCATTCTGGAAAGAAGTTCATAATTGATCGATTTTTTGGTTTTCTCATTTGCAGGGATGTGCAAGGTCACATATTGGCAGCTCGAATAAAGATCTTCAACATTGGTGACTGCTTTTACACCGTCTTTTTCAATAATGGATTTATCGAGAAATGGATCGAAGGCATAAACTTCCATTCCAAAACCTTTTGCAATTTTGGCAACCAGGCTACCCACATGACCGTAGGCATGGATTCCTAACTTTTTGTCCTTCAATTCCGTTCCTGTTTTGCCGTCAAAACCGCCTCTGGCCATGAAAACCATCATGCCCAATACAAGTTCGGCAACAGCATTGGAATTTTGTCCCGGGGTATTCATGGCGACTACTCCTTTTTCTGAAGCTGCCTGCAGGTCGATGTTATCATAACCAGCACCGGCACGGACAATGATTTTTAAATTTTTTCCTGCTTCAATTACTTCGCGCGAAGCAATATCGCTGCGCACAATAAGAGCATCCGCATCAGCCACTGCTTTGAGCAGGTCATTTTTATCTGTATATTTTTCCAGCAAAACGGTGCTGTAACCAGCTTTACTGAAAATATCCTTCATGCCGTCAACTGCTGTTTTGGCAAAAGGTTTTTCTGTAGCGATTAATACTTTTTTCATGGGTAAAATAATTTTTATTATAAGTATTCAGCCTGCATCCTTCACGTTAAAGATATATTTTTTTCGTGCAGGTTTCTTACAATTCAAATGTAATAAAAAATACCGGTTATCCTGATTTATAAATCATATAAACAGGAAGCCGGTATTTGAAAATTATTAGAGCAACTCTTTCAAGGTTTCAAAAATTCAATTAAGCGAATTTTTGTTCAAACTCTTTCATGCAGTCGATCAGTACATTAACATCTTCAGTGCTGCAGGCATTATAAATTGAAGCCCTGAAACCGCCAACCAAACGATGTCCTTTGATACCTACGATATTCTTTGAAGCAGAGAATTTCAGGAATTCTTCTTCCAAAGGTTTGTATTCATCTTTCAGGATAAAGCAAACATTCATGATTGAACGTGAATCCTTTTCAGCTGTTCCTTTGAAAATCCTGCTGTTATCGATGCAATCATAGAGGGCTTTTGCTTTAGCTTTGTTTATGTCACCAAGTTTCTTCACTCCACCCATGCTTTTAACCCATTTCAGAGTTTCCTTTACGGCAAAGATTGGCAGGCAGGGAGGTGTATTAAACA
>JAUZOH010000518.1 GCA_030706565.1 Bacteroidota bacterium
ATTGAAATAATCAAAATGGTAATTACAGATACGGAGGTAATCAATCCAAGCCTATTTCCTACCAGATCTTTGGCTATTTCTGCAATTGATTTTCCCCGGAAACGGACGGATGCGGTCAGTATCACCATATCATGAACGGCACCTGCAAAAACAGATCCTATCAATATCCATAAAACTCCCGGCAGGAATCCATATTGGGCAGCAAGTACAGGCCCGATAAGTGGCCCGGCACCCGCAATGGCGGCAAAATGATGCCCCATCAGTACAATTTTGTTAGTTGGCACATAATCCCGGCCATCATTAAGCATCACCGACGGAACAGGATTGTTGCCATTCAACATTAAAACCCTGTGTGCGACGAATCTTCCGTAAACCCCATATCCTATGGCTAAAAATAAGGCGGCAATAATTACTAATACAATTGAATTCATAAAGATTAACAAATTAAAATTTTAAAGGTCATATAGTTTCAATTAATCAGGGAAAGGGTCAAAACTAATTATTTTTAAAATATAGTGTTTCTTTTTAACATCAATAAATAGATTATATTGTTCTGATTATTTAAACAGAAGCAGAATCCTAACTATATAGAAATTCGAAAGTCAGATTCTTTGATCTGCCAGACAATACATTTATTTTTACAATGCCTCTGAAAGACTTATACCGGAGTTCATAAATATCAGTTATCATATTCGAACTTTAATAACCAGACTATTATTAAATTTGGCCTATTATTAAACAAATGATTCTTGTAATTTTAAATTTACATTTTTAACCAGGTTCAATTATAAACAACTTTTAATCATGAAACTTAATCAAGCAATTTTGTTTGTTATCACAGTCTTAATATTTCAACAATCTTATGCCCAAAAGGCAAAAGAATGGAACGGGAAACAATGTGCAGTCGTCCTCACGTATGATGATGCACTGAATGTGCATTTGGACAATGTCATACCCTGTCTGGATTCCGCAGGCATAAAAGGGACATTTTATATAGTTGGAGAATCGCCGGCACTCAACAAAAGGATCGCTGAATGGAGGCTGGCCGCAAAACATGGCCACGAATTGGGCAACCACACCCTGACTCATCCCTGTGACGCATGCAAACCGGGGAGATCATGGGTCACCCCGGAAAAAGACCTTAGTAAATACTCAGTTGACCGTGCGATTAAGGAAATCAGGGTAAACAATACCCTTTTAAAAGCCATAGATGGAAAAACAGAAAGGACTTTTGCCTTTCCCTGCGGTGACACCAAAATTGATACCGTAAACTTCTATGATGCCGTTAAACATGAATTTGCCGGGGCCAGAGGTGTCAAGTCTGACCTCAAATCCTTAAACCAGGTAGATTTAAACGATATCAACTGTTATGGAATGAACGGCCAGTCGGGGGATTATATGATTGACCTTGTAAATAAAGCAATGAAGTCGCATACTTTACTTGTGTTCCTTTTTCATGGAGTTGGCGGCGAGCACAGTATCAATGTCTCCCGTGAAGCCCACAGCCAGTTGATTCATTACCTGAAACAACATAAAAATGAAATCTGGGTTGCCCCCATGGTCGAGGTTGCAAAATACATCAAAAAAAATCAAAGTCATAAAAAATAGGTAAGAATCAGGAGGTTGATTGTGAGGGAATCCCCTTGGAATCAACCTCCTGCATAATCCAATCAATTTAAGGGTTAAGAAAAGAAGGAGAAAATCTTTTTGTTTTTAATCCAAACGGTCACTAAAGAAATCATTTGTATCAGGTACGATTAAATACCATCTGTCCTTTTGGGTTTCATGTTTAAGGACATAGAGCTTGCCAGAAATGGTGCAAACCTTAAAATAATTTGCTGCCGGCCATTTGGGATTCATGTCTCCCTGATACCAGCGGTCAATGATTTCTTTTATTTCAAATTTCTCCTTTCCCATATAAAAGCATACCGGATATTCATCTGCTTTCCAACCTGAATGGCAATCAACTTTTACCGGAATATATTCCATTTCTAAAAATCATTAAAAAGACAATAAAACAAGATCCCGACTATATAAAATCCATTTTCTCCTCGATGATTTCCTTTAATCGCATAGCATTTTTAGGGGCAAACCCTTGATAGTCATTGTTAAAAAACGCCCAGATTTCTTTGTTCTCTTTCAACCAGCCAATTATTTTTCCGGCATAATGCTGTAATTCCTGTTCGCTGTAGTCCGAAGCATAAAGCTGTTCATGCCCGTGAAAACGAAAGTAAACGAAATCAGCGGTAACAACTTCAGAATAAGGGTATCGTTTGCCGGAATCGGCTATTACTAAAGCAATATTATACTGTTCAAGCAATTTGAAACAATCTTCCGTGAACCAGGATTTATGCCTGGCTTCAATGGCAAACCTGTAAGTGCTATATTTCCCGGTTAATATGCCAATAAAATTATTCAACAATTGTTTATCA
>JAUZOH010000519.1 GCA_030706565.1 Bacteroidota bacterium
ACTTATTACATTGATTCTGACAGGGGATCTGATTCGAATGATGGCCATTCTCCTGATAGAGCATGGCGTACATTGAATAAGGTTAACAGTTTTACTTTTAAAACCGGTGATTCCATCCTATTTAGATCCGGGACAGTCCTAAAAGGTGGGCTTGTTCCAAAAGGTTCAGGTGAAAAAGGGAAGCCTATCATTATTTCAAATTATGGGAAGGGCGAAAAACCTAAAATTGAAGGAAATGGCATTTTCCCTGCAACAGTCTATTTATATAATGTCGAATATTGGAAAGTTCAAAATCTTGATATATCCAATAAGGGGGCTGTGCGCATTGCCGGACTCTGCGGCCTGAAAATTCATGCCCGGAATTATGGAACCGTACATTCCCTGGTTTTGAAAAATCTTATTGTTCATGATGTTTATGGATCCCTTGTAAAAAAAGAAGGTGGAGGGGCCGGTATTTCTGTCCAAAATCAAGGAAATAGGATAATCACAACTTTTGATAGTTTATTGATTGAAGATTGCAAAATAAGCCGGTGTGAGCGGAACGGGATTACTTTCGACGGTTATTGGCAAAGATCTGAATGGCATCCCAACCTTAATGTGGTTATCCGGAACAATGAAATTGATGAAGTTCCTGGTGATGGGATAGTTCCAATTGGTTGTGATGGGGCATTGATTGAATACAACCTGATGCATCATTCTTCCAGACTTTTACCCGATGGCGAAGCAGCAGCCGGTATATGGCCATGGAGTTGTGATAATACGATAGTTCAATACAATGAAGTGAGCGGACATAAAGCTCCCTGGGATGGACAGGGCTTTGATTCCGACTGGAATTGCAGAAACACAATTATTCAATACAACTATAGTCACGATAATGAAGGCGGATTTTTATTGGTTTGCAATGATGGTAGTGTAAAAGAGCCTTATAGTGTTGGTAATGCAGGTACAATTGTGAGATATAATGTAAGCATTAATGACGGGATCAGAAATCACAAAACCAGATCTGGGATTTTCTCCCCTGTCATACATTTTGCCGGTCCTGTTAAAAATACACTTATATATAATAATGTCATTTTTGTCCCAGAAAAGCAGAACGATTCCATCGACCATACCTTGATTAATAGTTCTAATTGGAATGGTTTTGCTGACAGCTCTTATTTTTTGAATAATATTTTTTATACCAGAGGCCCCCTGGCTTTTCAATTAGGTGAAAGTACCAGCAATCATTTTGACAGTAATTTATACTTTGGAAAATTCACTAATCTTCCCCATGATGGTCATGCTGTTTTTTCTGATCCTGCTTTTATTTCATTGCCTGATAAAAAGCTGATTGGATTTGAGGGTCTGAAGTGTTTTATGCTTCAGCCGGGTTCACCTTGTATAAATAAAGGGGAAAAAGTTATACCGGCTGCTTTAAAAGATTTTTTCGGAAATGTGGTTGAGGTTGGTCAGAATCCCTGTATCGGAATACATCAGCTTGAACCATAATGCGTGATAAAATTTTGTGATGCCATTTGATATTGTAAGTTTCATGACTCATTTAAAACTAATATGATGAACAGAAAAATTTTTAAAAATGATATTATTGACTTAAGGCTTTTATTTTCGATCGTTTTACTAGGATTTTTTTCCCTCCCTGTTGATCTGGATGCTGCCGTTACTAATTTCGTTCAAAATTCAAAAAATAGAGTTAATTGCTTTACTCCGGGTATGATTTGGAATGATAGTAATGGGAACGCTATTAATGCCCACGGTGGAGGAGTCCTGTTTTATAAAAAGACTTATTATTGGTTTGGTGAATATAAAGTTGCCGGAAAGATTGGAAATTCAGCCCAGGTCGGAATAAGCTGCTATTCTTCAAAAGATCTGATTCACTGGAAAGATGAGGGTATTGTTTTTAAAGTAGATGAAAATGGCAGCAATTCCGATATTGAAAAAGGGTGTATTATCGAGCGGCCCAAAGTTGTTTTTAATAAAAAAACTGGCAAATTCGTGATGTGGTTTCATCTTGAACTTAAGGGGAAAGGCTACGGGGCTGCTTTGGCTTCTGTGGCTGTTAGTGATGAGGTAATCGGACCCTACAAATATCTTAGGTCATATCGTCCCGATGCCGGACAGTGGCCCATTAATTTTAAAGATGAATGGAAACAAAAATCTGATGGGGAAGATACACTCAAATGGTGGACGAACTCATGGACGAATGCAGTAATTAATGGATTGTTTGTAAGAAATGATTTTCAAAAAGGACAGATGTCCAGGGATATGACCATTTTTGAAGATGATAATGAAAAGGCCTATTTAGTAAGTTCTTCAGAAGAGAACCTCACCCTTCATATTTCTGAACTTAGTGATGATTATCTTTCCTTTACTGGAAAATGGAAAAGGATACTTCCTGCAGGGCATAATGAGGCACCTGCT